>SLOV01000350.1 GCA_007132345.1 Kiritimatiellia bacterium | reverse complement strand
ATCTGCGAGCATGTCGGGTGTCCGGGCAATTCGCTGCCGGAAGTGATTGCCGTGGTGCAACGCGCCGGCGGCAGGGTGAGCCAGGAAAGCGGCCCGGCCGGGACGCTTGAAGTGCTGCACCATTATCTGACCAACACCTGAACAGCGGCAATCAACACCTTACCCGGCGCGGCTCGTTATCTGCCGAAAACCGGCTGCCGGGCGCTTCTTCAGCCTCATGGTATAGGAAGTGCTTAGATACGTGCCGAAGATACGTTCCAGGGTTCAGGCCGTCTGGGTCCTCCTGCCTTTACAGGGCCGGAACGGTGTTGGCCGGGTCGACCGGCGGCGTGAGGCCTGCGCGAAACCGGACACCGGATCTTCACAGATATGACAAACTGAACCTGAGGCACTGAGAAGGCTGATGTCGCAAAAACAGACCATACGGCAGATTCGGCAACAGATGCTGCTGCGTCTGCCGGTATTGGGGCTGGTGGTGCTGGGCCTGTTGTACGTGGTCCTCTCTCTGTACGCGCGATGGGCCGTCGACCGCGCGGACCGTACCACCTTCGAGGCCGTGGCACGCCAGGCGGGCGAGGCGATCCAGGCACAGATTTACGAAACGGCGGAACGTTTTCGCGAAGTCACCTCCCGCGAAGAGGTGAGGGGTGTCATGCACCGGGAAGGCGGGCTGCAGGTGTTGCAGGACGCAATGGGCCGCTTTCGTGAAGTCTCGCTCTTCGACACCTTTGGCGCCTTGCAGAGTTCGACGGCAGAGACGCCCATTGACCCGCACTCGCTGGGAGAGGGCTTTGAAGAGGCCCTGCGCGGGGCGGCCGCGGTGACGCTGCCGTTCCCTATCGACGAGGAGCAGGGGGGCGTCATGCTGCTGATCCCTCTGCTGGACGATTTCGCGCAGGTGCAATCGGTGCTGACCGGCGTGTTGCCGCTCGACGATGTATGGGAAAGGCTTGACCCCTCCGAGTTCAGGGCGCGGGAGTCCGTGGCGCTACTCGATGCCCATGGCCGTGTCTTCGCGGACACGGGCAAGGTGCTGGCACCTGCTACGGGGAGTGCGAATCGAGCGCGCGTGGTGCAGTCAACCGAGATTCCGGCAGGCACTGCAACGGGACAGAGTTTTCTTTATGTGGCCTCGAAGATGGAACAGGCCGCCGGCCTCTCCGGCCCGGCGTGGACCGTCCTGGCGCTTCGCCCCTACAGTGCGTTGGGCGCCCTGATGGGGCGATATAGCGCGGTGCATGCGGTCCTGGGGGCGCTCGCCCTGCTCTGTGCTGTTGCCGTGGGCTGGGGCCTCATGAAACGTGTGCACGAGCCGCTCTGCCGGGCCGTCGAGGCGGCAGGGAAGGTCGACCAGGGGCAACTGGATGTGCGGGTGCCGGAAGACGGGCCGGTGGAACTGGCCACGATCGCCTCGGCTCTGAACCATATGACCGCGGAGGTGCGGTACCATCGACATACCATGACAACCATGGTGCAGGCGCGCACCCGCAGCCTGGAGCGGGCTCAAAAGGCGCAGGAACGCATCATGGAGCAGTTGAAAGCCTCCTACGAGTCGACCGACGAAGGCTTTCTGGTTGTCGATATTCTCTCGGGCGAGATTCTGCAGCACAACCAACGCCTCTCGCTCCTTTTCGGGATTGCGGACGAGGATCTGAAGGCCCTGAGCGGCGATGGTTTCCGCGAGATGCTCAAGACAATGTTCTGCGAGCCGATCGACTTCGAAAACCGCTGGAACTACTATCACGAGAATCCCGGCGAGGAAGGGCGTGAAGAGTGGCAGTTGAAGCGCCCGCGCACGATGACCCTGTCCGTCTACACGGCGCCGGTTCGCTCGGACCAGAAGAATGTCATCATGGCTCGGCTCTGGATGTTTCGCGACATCAGCGAGCTGCGGGTTCGTGAAGAGCAGTTGCGCAAGACGCAGCAGATGGAAGCCATGTCACACATCGCCGGCAGTGTGGCGCACGATTTCAACAACCTGCTCACCGTGATTGTCGGTAACCTGACGCTGGCACAGATGGAAAGTACGGAGGATGCACCGGAGTACGAGTATCTTGTCGCCGCGCAGGAAGCCGCGGCGGAGGCAGGTGCACTGGTGAAGCAACTGCAGGGCTTCTCCACGCAAACGCGTATGCAGCCGACGAATGTGGACGTTAATCGGGTCGTGGAAGAAGTGCACCGGACCGTACGCCAGACGATGTCGCATAGCGTGCGCTTCCATTTGCAACTCGACCCGGAACTATGGGAAACCGCCGCCGACCCCGAGCAGATTCAGCAGGTGTTCGCCAATCTGATGATGGAGCGCATCGGTGCACTCTCGGGCGGTGGCGACCTCTGGGTGCACTCCTCGAACCTGCTTTTCACCCGTGAGGATGCGCGGCTTCCGGAAGAGCGGGCCCAGGGCGAGTATGTGCGCATGCTCTTCTCGGTTCGGGACCCGGACCAGCTCGCCTCGGAAGACGAGGCGCCTTACGAGCCCATTCAAAGCGGATTGCGGGGTCGTTCGGGACTGGGGCTTTCCATGGCCTACGGTATTATGGTAAAGCATGCGGGATGGGTTTCCTCGATCGGGGGAGGGGACTCGCCGTTGACCGCCCTTGCGGTATACATGCCGAGATCGGAACAAAGGAATACGCCCATGATGACGGAAAGCATAGAGAGGGAGGACGGTGCTGGAGAAGGTGCCGTGCTGATTGTCGACGACGAAAGCGGGGTGCGGCGGATCGCGGTCAGCGTGCTCAAGCGCGCCGGGCTCGCCACGCTCGAAGCCGCCGATGGCGAAGAAGCGATTGAACTCTTTAGAGAGAGGCAAAAGGACATCGGCATCGTGCTGCTTGACCTTTCCATGCCAAAGATCTCCGGTCGCGAGACCCTCAAGGCCCTGAAGCAAATAGACGCCACGCTGCCGATCCTGCTTTGCAGCGGGTATCCGGTGGATTCGGAAGACTTCGAGCGCGAAACCGGTTATCGCCCCGACGGCGTCGTGCAGAAGCCGTTCGATATTCGCGCGCTCCCCCAACAGGTGCGCGCGGTGATGGGTGACTCTGGCATTTCTGCTCAGAGCGCAAGCTGACGGTGCCCGTCGCGCCGCGCCTCTGCCCTGGCTTCGCTTCGGGCGCACGATCCTGATCCTGGCTTCGACTTCGATGCCGGTTTGTGATAGATACGCGCGCTTCTGCCCGAAAACCCGCTGTACCCCGGATTCTGGAGAATTGGAATGCGCCTGAAACCCTTTGTTGCCTGGAGACCCGATCCCGACGTGGTCTCTCGCGTGGCCAGCCCTCCGTACGATGTCGTCGAT
>SLOV01000406.1 GCA_007132345.1 Kiritimatiellia bacterium | reverse complement strand
TGGCTTCGGCCCACCAGCCTCCGTACAATCCCCATAACTGACCCACGTGCAACAAAAGGATGAAGCGGACAACCCCCGTCACCCTGTTGCCGCTTATCCTAAACGTTGGCCCAAATAGATGAAGAAGTGGACACATACGGTCATTGGTGCAGGACTCGCAACTATCTTCATGGCGCTGACCGCCGGGCTATCGTGGAAATCCGCCTTCCTCACACAAGGGGAGGAAGGCTTAGCGCGCATTGCGCTGCATTATCTAGGGTCTGCCGCGCTCATATTTGCTGCGGTGATATATGTGATAGCGTTTGTTGTGACAATGTACCGGAAAAACCGTAGTCCCGCCGTCGCCATGCTATTGTCATCCACATTCCTTATATCTGCTATTCTCGCGGCTCCCCATATACGAACTGTGCTCAAAACTGAATCGGAAAGGCGGTACATTGAGCGCATTGGAAGCGAGAAGCTCAGGCAAGAGGCAGGGCTCCTCGTAGGCTTATACGAGGAACTTCAAGGACAACATGGCTATCTTGGAAAGCCTGTCGAGGCCGATAATCTCCCTCCACATTTACAGAGGTTCTCGCGGGGACATGAAATGGAAGTCAACCGCGAAGGGGTCGTATTTCGAACTCATGGCCTCGGCAGCTGGCGAGCCGGGTACATGATAACCCCGGAGGACACTGATGCTACATGGGAAGGAGCCAGAGTAATTCAAGATGGCTTTTACTTCGTCACATCGAGGTAGCGGGGGCCAACAATCGCCTCCACCGTACGGCTCACTCCTGCGGAGTTCGCCGTCCGGTGAGGCGTAACGTTCGCATGAAACAGAATGATGAATGGTGTTGACCTTGTTGAAGTATCTCAGCAATGCGTTCTTGCAGCACGAGCTCACAAAAGATCTGGAGCGCTACCGGGCTGAGCTTGACTGTCCAAAGGACAAGAATGCAAACAATCGCCTCCAAGGAACGACTCCGTCGCCCCTGCTGGCTGACGTTCTCCACGACGAATACACCTTGACAAGACGACATCAAAGGGTAACGTGCCGACATGAGCCCACAGACTGAGAAACTTGCCGCGGATCTTCTCGATCTTCCCAAGCAAGATCGTGCTTTCCTTGCCGAAAAGCTCCTGAAAAGTCTGGATTTCGACGAGGCATTCCCTATCAGTCCCGAGTGGAGAGCAGAGATCGCTCGCCGGTGCCGCGAACTCGACGAAGGGCGGGTTGAGTTGATCCCCGGAGAACAGGTGTTTGACGAGGTGATCAAGGCGCTCGGATAATTCCGTTCGGATTCCATGACGAAGCTCGCACTGAGTTTCGCGAGTCCGCACGCTACTACGAATCACAGCGAGATGGTTTGGGACATCGTTTTGTAGATGCTGTTCGTGAGGCCATGACGCGCATCCGATCTCACCCGCAACTCTATCGCGAGGTCGAGCCGGGTGTTCGCCAATGTCGGACGCCCCGTTTCCCGTATGGCATTATCTACCGGCTCGGTGACTCCGAGTTTGAGGTCGTTGCCGTGATGCATCTTCACCGCCGTCCGGGATACTGGAAATCCCGGATGTCCGGAACCGGCGAACAAGAAGCTGAAGGAATTTGATGGAACCGGAGTTTCAAGGTGACGGCGGGTCTACTTCTTGATACAATCCTCTACAGAAGCGACATCGCATACTGTTGCCATGATTTGCGGTGAACAACCACTGTAGCCCCTGACACCAAGCTTTCCCAAAAGGAGGCGAGTAATGAGAAGCGTTATGGTCCGATGCGGCGGGGTTGTTTGGTGTGCGTTGGCCGTGCTGTTGGCGTCAGGTCCTGGCACGGCGGTTCTGGCGGGGACCAAGCCAATGAGCGGTGCGGCAGAGGTCACCCGAGAGGGGAATTCCGTTGCCGGGGTGATGGCGGCCTTTGCGGCGGAACGCAGGACGGCGATGACGGAAGCAGCCGATCGAGAAGAGATCGCTGTGCCGAGCGACTACGATGAGTTGCTTACGGCTATTGAAGCCGGGGACTGGCCGTCGGCTGCAAACCGGTTCGAGCAAATTAAGGTTCAGATGGGCCAGCATAAGGACGGCCCCTCTGATTCCGCCGCTTACAAGGCTCTTTGGCAATACGTGCTGGAGGCGGCCGGCGCCTTCGAGCAGGCCGCGCTCTGGACCCCGGAACTGCTCCATCTGTACGCAGAGGAGGTGATGGGTGCCATCCCGCCAGGGGCCGTATACTTCGGCGGCACCGCCCCAGGTCGTTTTGTAATCACAGCTTATCGCACAGTGCTCAACCGGCCGTTCCACGTCATCGCGCAGATCGAACTTGCGGAGCCCAGTTACATGGATTTTCTCCGGGATACCGTCGGGCAGGAACTCGACCTTCCCTCGCCAGAGGACTGCACCAGGATCGTCCAGCGGCACGTCGAGGAAGTCCAGACCGGCGGCATGCCAGCCGCACCGGGCGTGACCATAAAGGACGGGCGGATCTCCGCTTCCGGGATCCATGGCGTGATGATGATCAACGGGATTCTCTCCCAGATGATCTTCGATCGCAATAAGGCGGCCCACGAGTTCTACGTCGATGAGAGCTACGTCATCCCCTGGATGTATCCATACCTCGAACCCAGCGGACCTATTATGAGGCTGCGCGCCCAACCGCGGAAGCTATCGCCGGAAACGATTGCCGAAGACCGAACGTATTGGGATGACCTGGAGGGCCGTCTGAAGCAAGTTCCCGCTTTTGCCGAGAGCGAGGCGGCCCAGCAGACGTTTTCAAAACTGCGCTCGGCGGTGGGCGGTGTTTACGAATATTGGCGCTTACGATCGGAAGCGGAATACGCCTTTCAGCAGGCCCTGCGGCTGTATCCCGACAGCCCCGAAGCCTGCTTCCGCTATGCCCAGCATTTGGTACAGAGAGAACTGTACGAGGAGGCGATGGACGTCCTATCTGCCTTCATCCAGAGGGATCCCGGTAATGACACAGCCCGCGGTTACCTGGATCACGTCCGAAGCCTCCATGAACTAGCACCTCGGCGAACGACAATCGAGGGGGTGCCCCCCGACGAGGTGCCGCAGGAAGAGGCGCAGTAGCCGCTCCATGGCTATCTGCGACCAGGCCGGGGCGCGCGCGAGCCGTCGCGCTTCAGACCTGGATTCTTTGCAGTGCAAGCGGGGTCACGTCTCCAGATTCGATTCCGCTGAAAAACCCCGCTCCGCCGAAAAGAGGCATGGGCTGACGCCCCACCGCGAGGCCGTGCAATGAATCTTCTTGTCCCTTGTCGCGAGCTTTGTCGTGAGCTTTGTCGAGAATGCTCGAAAACAGCGTGCTGTTGGTCGACAAGGTTC
>SLOV01000299.1 GCA_007132345.1 Kiritimatiellia bacterium | reverse complement strand
TGGCCGAGGGGACGGCGTCATCAGGTTGGGTCGGTTCGCGGGTGACCTCCCGTGCCAGGCGGTCGAAGCAGTCGAGTCGCCGCAGAGCGCTGGGAATCTCGAGGCACTCGCGAAGGTCGCTGCGCAGTTCCTCCGTCGATCGCGCCCAGGAAGGTGGCGCCATGAGGCCGGCGCAGAGCAGGCTCAACAGCAGGGCAGGGCGGAGAACGTTGACACCACGCTTCATGGTCTCGAGTCCCAGGCGAAACAAAAGGGGGCGGCCGTAGCCGCCCCCGGTTTCGAGCTGCGCCTCGCGGCGCCGCGGTTCTACAGTTGCATGGTATAGCGTGCGTACCAGATTGCACCACGAGGATCGTGGACGAAGGGGTCGAAACCACCATCAAAATTCAGTTTAGGCGGTGTTTTGTTGAAGATATTGTTTCCACCGATGCTGATCCGGCTACCCTCGGATACAAATCCCATTGCAGGCAGTTCATAGCTGTACTGCAGATCGAACGTGGTCATGCTGCCGATCTTACGATTCTGGGGATCGATTCCCAAAGCGGTTGCGCGCAGCAGACTGCCTACGTTGCCCGCAGCATCGGCCGGCTGATCGTCCGTATAGCTGTCGATCCACCGCATCATCACGAACGCCGAGTGGCGATCCATGTTCCAGGCCAGCGAAGTGTTCACCCGCCACTCTGGAAGGCTGCGACCCACCGAGTTACCGAAGTTGCGTGACCCAATGCCGTCGATCTTCTGCCCTTGGGCATTGGTCAGGTCATAAGTACGCATCCACGAGCCCTGAACAGCGGGTGTAAATGAACCCATGCGGTCTGTGAATGCGGTGTAGCTGACGTTGAAGTCAATCCCGTCGACTTCGAGTTCCTGAGCGTTGATGAAGGAGTTCTGGACACGCAGGAGCTGCAGGCTGTCTCCGCGGATGACCTCAGGGATGCCATCGTTGATGGTCGCGACACCGCCGCCTGTCTGTACCCCGCAGGCGGCCGGGTCATTAACGTCGCCGACATCATTGACGCCGTTGGGGCATCGCGCCGCGATGTCACGGCTGAGAAGCTCCTCGAAACCTTCCCGTGTGATCAGATCCTCATAGTCGTAGTTGAAGTAGTCCACGTCCACCCGCAGGTTGGCCAGCGGACCTTCGGTGGGGGCATAGGAGAAGCCGATGTTCCATACCGTCGCCTCTTCAGGTTGCAGGCCGACGTTGCCAGCGGTGATGATCGGCCGGAAAGCCAGCGACGTCCCGCTGAATTCCTCGTCTCCGATATTCAGAAGCTGGGTGCTCTGTCCAAAGCGCTGCAGAAGCGATCCCACCCGGAATGACGTGCCCCATGATGCCCTCAGCGTGAGGTCGTCCGTGGCCCGCCAGAGACCGGAAATCTTCGGGTCCAGGGTGTCGTCACCGAGCTCGTCAAAATTCTCGTAGCGTAGAGCCATGCCGATGTCGAAGGTCTGGGTGACCGGGATCGCCAGTTCGATGAAGCCAGCGTAGACGTCCTCCTGACCGGTGAAGTCTGCGGCGCCGAAGATGAACGAGAAATTGTTGGCATTGGAATCGGCATCCGCGTCGAAGAACACCTTGTCCTGGCGCCATTGAAAACCCAGCGCCATGCCCAGAGGCAGACCGTTCGGCATCTCCATCACGTCGCCGGTGATGACGAAATCCACGACTTTGGTGGTCGTGTCGCTGATGGACCGGATCTCGCCGACCATCCACTCGAGCATGTCGACGTCGTTGCGCAGCATTGGATCAGTCTGGCGGCTACCGTCGGGCTGCACCAGGGCGCTGCCGAAAGGATTGAAGAAGAAGCAGTTGCCGGTGCCCATGTTGCCACTGCCGGGAGTGCCGGTCAGGGAGTTGCAAAGCGGTCCGCCGAGTCCGACCAGTGCCTGCTCGAGTTGCTGCTGACGGGTGTCGGTGTTGCGGCCCTGGTTCCTGCGGTTGCCGAACAGGAAAGACAGGTCGTAGGTCCATCCGTCGATGAACTCCAGATCGCCACGAACCCCGGTTTGAATCCGATACTCGGTGGTGAACTCGCGGGTATCCGTATCGATCGGACGGTCGACGAAAGGAGAGTCCGGCGCCCCGCCGAGGACGCGGCCGAACAGGGTCACCCCTGGAACGTCATTGAGATCCACATCCGGGAAGGGGTTATTGGGGCCCAGCGCATCCAGGGCAGCCTGACGGCGTGCCAAGTCGTTCTGCAGACCCGGGTTAACCGCGGTCACGGTCGGGAAACGGACCAGTGGGAACAACGAGTTGCCGCGGCGAAATTTCTGATCCGCGAACCGGAACGAGCCGTAGAACTCGTGGTTGTCGGAGAGGTTGTAGGTGCCGCTCACGTGGGTCAACAGCCGCTGTTCTTCGCCGACCAGATTGAAGTGCGGGGAGAAGTCGTAAATGCATGCTCCGAGTCCTTCGAGGCCGCCGACTTGACCTGTGAGAGGCGAGCGGAACGATTGGCCATTGGCCAAAGCGCCCGCGGCGTCGCAATCGAGATCACCGGCGATGGCACCCCCGAGGCCGGTGGCGATCCCACCCGCAACCAGATGCGGTACCTGGAACGCGCCGCCGGCCAGGGTTGTCCCGGGTTGGCCCAGCGTGGAGACGCCCGATCCACCAAAGTCACTGAAACGATCCTTGATCTGCAGGCCCTCGCGATCCAGGTACTCTGCGGAGATCACCAGGTTGCCGCGATCGCCGGCGATGCCCCAGATGCCGCCCAAGGTCACGTCGTCCTGTTTCCTGGTTTCCTGGTCGGTGCGGTAGTCGACCTGCACCTCGAAGCCTTCGAAATTCTGGCGGGTGATGACATTCACCACGCCGGCGACAGCGTCGGAACCGTATAGGGCGGAGGCGCCATCCTTCAGTACTTCGAAGCGTTCGATGGCGATGGTGGGCACCAGCGTTCCCAACGGTACAAAGGTATTGCCACCGGAGTCCGAGCTCGCTGCCACCGAACGCTTGCCGTCGAGTAGGACCAGGGTGGAGCCAAGGCCAAGGTTGCGAATGTTGATATTGGTCTGGCCGGTGTTGTTATCGCCGCCGCTGAAGGCGTTGGTCGTATTGGTCGCACCGGAGTTAAACGTCATGCGGTTGACGACATCGGCGATCTCGATGGCGCCGACCTGTTCCATACTGGTCCGATCGAAGATCGTCAGCGGCGAAGCGGAATCCTCTGTGGAACGACGAATATAGGAGCCCGTCACCACGATCTCCTCGATCGCTGGTTGCTGGGCGTGCACTGGAGCGACGGATCCCGCCACCACGGCGGCGGGTAAGGCGCAGGCGGCGATGGCCTGGCGCAGGCGAAGTGATGCCATGTTCG
>SLOV01000320.1 GCA_007132345.1 Kiritimatiellia bacterium | reverse complement strand
TGATTCGGGTGGGTTCGTACGCGAGCCTTGTGGGCAAGGAAGTGACGGTGGAGTCGCTGAACAACCTGCTGCGCGATCTGCTCGACCAGGAGCAGCAGGAGACGGTCAGCATGGAGGGCATCCAGCGGGCCGTGGCGGAGTATTTCGATCTTCGCCTGAGCGATATGACGAGCAAGCGGCGCCCACAGTCGATCGCCTTTCCGCGGCAGGTGGCCATGTATCTTTGCCGGACGCTCACGACGCATTCGTTGCCGGAGATCGGGGTTGCGTTCGGGCGCAACCATGCCACGGTGCTGCATGCCTGCCGGCTGGTGACGGACCGCCTGAAGTCGGATGCGGCGCTGAAGAGTTCGCTTTCCCAGATCCGCCAGAGCCTCAGCAAACGGTGAAGACGGGCATGTTGATGAGTGGAGGCAGAAGCTGTGAGCAAGTCGAGGATAACGCGGATAACTTCCATCGCTCCACAGGCGACACGGGAAACGGGTGGTTTAGGCACAGGACCGTGCACAGGGCAGAAGGGCCGTCTGGAGCCGATAGGGCTTGCGTTGAGGGAGTTATTTGAATTATTCACAACCCATATGAATAAGATGAGTGTTCTTTAGAGAGACTTCTTCTTCCTATAGAACCTGTGCAGAAGGTCAGGAGATACTTATGAAGCTGTCGGTGAATCAGGATGCGATACTGCATGCCTTGCAGCAGGTGCAGCCGATCGTGAATGTGCGCAACACGATTCCGGTGATTGCCAATGTGCTGTTGCAGGCCGAGGAGAACCGGCTGACGCTCACCACAACAGACCTGGAAGTGAGTGTGCGCGCGGAGATCGAGGCCAAGGTTTCGCGGCCCGGCTCCACCACGCTCCCGGCCCGGCGTCTCTTCAGCATTGTGAAGGAACTCTCGCCGGGCGAACTGCAACTGGATGTGGACGACCGGCACAACGCGACGCTGGAGGCGGGCGCCTCGTTTTTCAAGATCGTGGGGATCGAGGCGGACGAGTTTCCGAATCTGCCGGAGATCGCGCAGGAGAAGGCCTACACCCTCGAACAGAGCATTTTCAAACAGATGCTCCGGAACACGAGCTATGCGGCTTCGGACGACGAGAGCCGCTATATGCTCAACGGGGTTCTGCTCTCGTTCCGCGGCGACAAGCTGACCGCGGTGGCGACGGACGGCCGGCGCCTGGCGCTGGTGGAGCAGGAGTTGGAATTTCCGTCGGACGCAGAAGCGGATCTCATTGTGCCGTCGAAGACGGTGGACGAGCTGGTAAAGAATCTCGGCGAAGAAGGGACGATCCGGATCCGGGCCAGTGGCACGCAGATTGCGTTCGAGTTTAACGGGCTGCTGGTGATTTCGAAGTTGATCGAGGGCGCTTACCCGAATTTCCGCCAGGTGATTCCTTCATCGAGCGAGTATCGGGTGACGATCGAGCGGGAATTGCTCAACGTGGCCGTGCGTCGCGTATCGTTGCTGGCGAGTGACAAGACGCACTCGGTACGGCTGACCTTCACGAAGAATCTGTTGCAGGTTTCGGTGGTGACGCCGGATGTGGGCGAAGCGCGCGAGAACATTCCGGTGAAGTATTCGGGCAAAGATGTGTCGATCGCCTTCAATCCGGAGTTTCTGATGGCGCCGCTGCGCTATATCACCAGCGACGAGGTCTATTTCGAGATGACCGACGATCTGAGCCCTGGCGTCATCAAGTGCGGCTATCCGTTCCTTTACGTGATCATGCCGCTGCGGATCGGGTAGCTCGTTGCTACCAGTGGACGACCTGCCAGAGGGCGGCGAAGTCGTCTGTCCAGACGAGTGGGGGCCGGTCCCTTTCCGTGATGGGCCATTCGGCGCGGCGGATGAGGGGGTCGTTCAGAAACGACTCGTTATCCGTCAGGGCCACCCAGGTGGCGAGCAGGTCGCCCCGCTCGGGATCGGGTGGGCTGGGGATGCGAATGGTGGCCCAGCCCAGTTCCGCGGCGATGCCACGCACAACCGGGAAGAGGTCGAGCATGGCGTTCGAGATATTGACGACGAGCACGCCGTCGGGCTTGAGCATCTCGCGGTAGAGCTGGAAGCATTCGAGGGTCATGAGATGGATGGGTACGGCATCGCTGTTGAAGGCGTCGCCCACAATGACATCGTATCGCTGGCCCCCTTCCTCCCGCCATTCGGCTTCCAGTTGAAGGCGCGCGTCGCCGAGGCGCAGTTCGCGCGCGCCGCGGGAGTCGGCGAGGAAGGTGAAGTGCTGCTCGGCGAAGCGGACGACGGCGGGGTTGATTTCGAAATAGACGTATTCGTCGATATCGCGGGCGTAGACGGCGGCAGTGCCGATGCCCATGCCGAGGATGGCGACGCGCATCGGCTGGTCGGGCCGTTGTTCCTGGAGTTGGTGCATGGCCAGGCCAAGCCCGCCGCGCGTGCCGTAGTAGGCGGTGGGCGTGTTGCGGCGGGCTTCGTCGAGGAACTGTGCGCCGTGAATGATGCGGCCGTGCTGGAGAATGCGCTGACTGCCGGTGGCCGGGTGAATTTCGAGGACACGGACCACACCGTAGAAATTGCGGTCCACCGCGACGACGCGACGCAGGTCGACGCCTGCTTTGATCAAGAAGAGCGCGCAGACGGCGCCGAACCAGCAGAAGAGGCGGATGCGCAGGCGGTGTCGCTGTTCGGCGGTGACCTTTGGGGCGAACTGGCGGCGGTTCGGCAGATAGGCGAGCAGGCAGCAGCCGAGTAGGGCGAAGGGGAACTCGTAGTAGCCCGGGAGCAGGGCGGGAGCAATGAGTGCGACGGCGACACCGCCCAGGGCGCCGCCTGCGGCGATGGCGAGGTAGAAGGCGGTGAGTTCGGCCGCGGCCGGCTTGGAGCGGACGAGTTCGCCGTGACAGACCATGCAGGCAACGAAGAGTGCGGCCGCGTAGCCAATGACCTGCCGCCAGATGGCCACCTGCGGCCCGGCAAGCTGCAGGAAGACCGCAAGGGTCACCGCGACTACGAGCAGAGGGCCGAAGACGAGGCGCGAGTACCAGCGGGAGTGATCGAAGCAGATGATGAAGCTGAGCAAGTAGAGAGAGAGTGGCAGCACCCAGAGGAACGGGACGGAGGCGACTTCCTGGCACATCTGGTTCGTGGTCGACATGAGCAGAGCGGAACCGCAGGCGGCGTAGAGCACCCACATGCCGATCTGGCGGGGCGCCGCGCGAAGGCTTCCCTCGGCGTCGATGGTTGGGCGGCTTGGCGCGCGTTTTGCGAAGAGCAGGGCGCAACAGGTGCAGGCGACGGCAAAGAGGGCATAGGTGGCGGACCAGACGGTATCCTGTTGCGCGAGGGTCAGGCGCGGTTCGACCCAGACCGGATAACTGAGGAGGGCGAGCAACGAGCCCACGTTGGAGAGGGCATAAAGGCGGTAAGGCGAACGGCCATTGGCCTGCACGCTGAACCAGTGCTGCACGAGCGGCGAAGTGGCGGCGAGCAGCAGATACGGAATGCCGACAGAGCGCGCCAGCAGTGCGAGCAGCGGCCAGGTTGGATCGGCCTCCCCTTCGGCGATCCACGCCGCGGCGTCCGGCGCCAGCGGCAACGCGAAGAGCGATAGACCCAACAGCAGGAAATGTAGCAGGGCCTGTGCCGTGGGCCGAAGCTGGCGCCTAAGCAGGTGTGCGTAAAGATAGCCCGCGAGCAGCAGCGACTGAAAGAAGAGCAGACATACCGTCCAGACGCCGGTGCCGCCGCCGAACGAGGGCAGAATGAAACGGCCCATGATGGGCTGCACCTGAAACAGCAGGAAGGCCCCGAGAAGGATGGTCAGACCCCAGATGATCATCGTGCTTACTGCAGGAGTCGGTCGAGCAGATCGACCTGGGGCTGGATGGCAGCGAAGTGGTCGGAGAAGGGTGGAAGGCTGCCGTTGGAGGCGAGCCAGTCGCGGGCTTGTTTCACGGCGGGCGCTTCGGAAGACATTCGCGAGACAGCGCGCATCACGTACAGGCCGGGGAATTCCTCTTCGTCGTCAAACGCGGTCTCGGCGAATTCGATCAGGAAATCGACTGCAGCATCGGCTGTGTCCGCGTCGGCGCGCTCGATTACGGCCTTGAGATAGTCCCGGACACGCTGTGCATACTCGTTCTCGCCGTCGATGGCGTTCCGCCAACTGTAATAGGCGGCAAAGAAGGCGAGGCGAAGATCGAATTCGTTCAGCGGACCTCCGCCGGCCGCATAGCCGCTCAGGTCGGCCAGAACGTCCAGCGAGGAGACTTCCGGTTGATAGTTGGCGTGCGCCCGCCAGCGCCGCAGGTCCAGCGGCGTATCCAACCCGCTCATCTCGCGCGGGAAGAGCTGTGGCTGCGACTCGAGCACGGCGCGATGGAACTCGGCAATGGCAGCCTCTTCGGCCAGCCCCTGGCGGCGGCATTCCTCTGCCAGTTCGCGAAGCGATGTGGCCAGTGCCCGGCGCTGACGCGCTGTCTCCAGTGCATCCGCGGAGCGGCTCCAGGCTTCGAGTCGGACCAGCGCCAGATAGGGAACGCCGAGGTCGAGTTCGCGCAGGTCGGAAATCGGTGGCAGCTCGAACGCGATGCCCGGCGGATCCTCGTTGAGCATGCGATAGCTTCCACTCAACGACGGGTCGGAGACCTGGAACATGAAAGCAAGGAACTCGGTAATGGACGCTTCGGCATCCGTCAGCAGACCGCCCAGCCGCGATTGCAGGCCTTCCGAGAAGGCCGTACGGATCGCCGCATAAGGTTCGGCGAATTTGGGCAGCTCGAAGCCCGCGTCGAGAATGGTCTGGTAGGCTTCGCCCATCCCGGTCACGATGCCGCGGTTCCAGGCCGCCTGCACCGTCTCCCACGCCGTTTCTACGCGTGCGAAGGCATCGGCCTCTTCTTTCTCGATGAGGGCGACGCGCATCTGCTCCCGTGCCGAACGCACCTCGGCCACGGCGCGCTCGTAGGCATTGAAAATCATGCCGATGAGGTTCGGAGCCTCGCGGCTCGCCCCGGCCAGTTCGTCGAGGAGCGGCCCGGCATCCTCCAACTGGCCATACTGTTCCGTTGCACGCCCGCTCAGCGTTTCCACATACGCCGTGACGCCATTGACCAGTGCATTGCGGAGCTGAGCAAGGGCGTCGGTCTTTTCGCTGGAGGGCACGTCTGGCCAGTCGCCGGCCGCCAACCCCTGATAGGCGGACACCGCCTGCTCACCGCGCGCCAGTTCGGTGCGTCCTGTCACCTCTTCCGGAATCAGGGCGCGGACGCGTTCCACTTCGTTACGGAAGGCCAGCAGTGCCCCCATTCGCTCTCTCGCGCCGCGCACCGAGACAAGCGCTGCTTCATGATGCGAAGGGTTCAAAGCCACAAGTTGAGGCGCCGCCTGCGCCAGTTCTTCGAGGGCCTGTAGTTGCGCATCGCCGCTTTCCTGGCGTCGATACAGCGTCTCGGCCTCGCTCCGCAATTCGTCGACGCGGCCGCGGAAGAGACGCTCCAGGGAATCGCGGGCGCTGTTGAGGCCGGTGCGTCGCTCGGCTGCCGCGACCGCGCGCCAGGTGCGCTCCGCCGCTTCGGCATAGAGGCCGGCGGCCTCTTCCGCCGCGGCGAGATCTTCCGCCGACCGAATCTGTGCAGGTGTCGCTCCCCGGATAGCGGCCATCGCATCGCGAAACTCCGACTGACCCAACTTCCGGTCGCGCGCTGCCTGCGCGCGTTGCATGGCGACGGTATAGCGTTCTCCCGTCGCCTGCACCAGGCCTGGGGCATTCCGGGCCAGCGCATCCAGCGCGAGCCAGGACGGTTCTCCATCTTCCATGGCGTCAAACTTCGTCACCGCGTCATCGGCCAGCGCGACGATTCTGGCATCGGCCAGGGCCACCAGTTTCTCTTCAACCTCCCGTGCGGCGGCTGTTCTCTCGGCCGATGGTACGCCTTCCCAGTCCCGCTCCTGCACCTGTCTCAGTGCGGTGGCCGCCTGTTCGGCGCGGCGCACCTGTGCGTCGGTCTCGATCGCATCGGGAACCGCACGTTCGATGCGGGCAATGGCATCGCGGAATTCGGTGATGCCGACCTTACGGGCCCGCGCGGCGGTTGTTTCCGCTACGGCATCCCGATACTCCTGCGCCACCATCGCGGTGAGTGCCGGCGCCGCGGTCTCCATCTCGCGCAGGAAGTTCCACGCGTCGTCTCCGTCTTCGAGGCGCTCATATCGCGTCAGGGCCTCGCGCCGCAACTCTGCGACGCGCGCATTGACCATGTCCACCAGGCTGGCGCGCCGGTCGAGAATGGCGTTGTCGCGCCGGTCGCGAGGAACCCCCTCCCACGCCTGTGCTTCCAGTTCCTCGACGGCGGCCACCGCCCGGTTGGCCTGGCCCAACTGCTCTTCCGTCGTGAGCGCCGCGGGCCGCAAGGCGTCGAACGCGTCGAGCGCCTGCTGGAAGGCGACCAGCCGTTCGCGCTCCTGGCTGGCGCTCTCAACCGCTGCGATCGCCTGCCGATAGTCGTCGGCCACGCGTGCGGAGAGGGTGGGGGCATGGGTTTCGATCTCGCGCAGCGCCTGAAGTTGGGCCTCGGCATTCTCCAGCGCCGCGAGCCGGTTCAGGGCCGTGCCGCGCAGCTCGGTGAGATAGGTGGAAATGCTGCGCGTGAGCGCTGCATCGATTTCCGAGAAGGCCTTCCTCTGCTCCGCTTCATCGACGCCTTCCCAATCCTCGGCGCGCATGGCTTCCAGCTTCACCAGCGCCTCCTCCTTGCGCGCCAACTGTTCGGCGCCGTCGATGTCGCCGCGCAGTAGGTCGTTGAGCTCCTGCAGCGCCGTAGTGAACTCGGTGATGCCCTCCTTCATGCGCTGCGCCAGTTCCACGCTGCGCACGGCGTCTTCATAGTCGGCACCCAGTAGCGTCGCGAGCGTCGGGGCGCGATCGCGCACGGCGCGCAAATCCTGTAGCTCCGCGTCCGCATCTTCCAGGTCATCGAGCTGGGCCAATGCGCGTTGCCGCAGATCCGCGATGTAGGACTCGGCTCTGGAGACCAATTCCTCGCGAAGCCGTTCTTTTTCCTGCGCCTGTTCCTGTGCGTCGATGTTCTCCCAGGTGCGCGCCGTGAAGGTCTGCAGGGCGGATGCCGCCTGCTCGGCTTGCGTGAGGTCCGCCGCCGTCGCAATCTCTGCGGGGAGCGCCTGCGAGACGGCATTTCGTGCGGTCATGTAGGCGGCAAGGTTTTCCCGATTGTCGCGGGCCTCGCCGACCATTCGCAGGGTCTGGTCATAGGTGCGCCGCACGAGCTGGGCCAGTTTCGGGGCCTCCGCGTCGATCGCCTGGAGCTGGCGCCACTGGTCGTCCGCCTCTTCCAGCGCGGCGAAGCGTTCCAGTGCCGTGTTCTTGAGTTCTTCGATGTAATCGTTTGCCAGGCTGGCCAGGCGTGTCCGCAATTCGCGTCGGACCGTCTCCTGCTCCTCGTCGGGAATGCCCTCGAAGGTGCGCGCGGCGAAAACCTCATATTGTGCCGCCGCCTCTTCGGCCTTCCGCAGCGATTCGGCATCTTCCACCGTGGCGGGCAGGAGGCTCGTCACCTGGTTGCGGGCCATCATGAACTCGGCGTAAACCTCCTTATCGCCCCGCGCCCGGCCGACCTCCTGCAGTGCCGTTCTATATTCCGCTTCTGCCAGGCCCACGAGGGCAGGCGCGCGCTCCGAGAGGGTCGAAAGCGCTTCCCACTCCTCGGCAGCGTCTTCCATGCGTCCATAGCGTTCCAGGGCGCGGTCCTTCAACGCTTGCAAATAGGCTGTGAATCCGTTGACCAGGGCGGAACGCAGGGCCGCTTCCTCACTGGCGACTTCCGTGGGATCGATGCCGGTCCAGTCGCGCTCAGCGAATTCCCGATAGGCCGCGGCGGCAGACTCCGCTGCGGTCAGGTCGGCCTCTGTCGTCAGGTCGGCGGGGGTGCGGTCGCGCACGCCGGCCACGGCACCCGCGAAGGCCTGGCGGTTCTCCAGTTCGGCGCGCATGCCGCCAATATTTCGCACGCTCCGATCGTATAGCGCCTGCACGCGCGCCACGGCCGATGAGGCATTCTCACCGAACGCCTGCAGCGCGTTCCATTCCTCTTCCGCGTCTTCCAGTTGGCCCAGCCGCTCGGTGGCGCGTGTGGTGAGCTCTTGCACATAAGCGGTGGCCAGCTCGGTAATCGCCGAACCGATGCGCTCGCTGTCCTCTTCAAACGAACCTGGCTCAATGCCCTGCCAGTCCGTCACGGAGAATTCCGCGAAGAGCGTGGCGGCCTCTTCCAACCGTTGCACATCCGCCGCGGTGGTAACGGTGGCGGGCATGCGCTCGTCCATCCGTTCGACCATGGCCACGTAGCCTGCCTGGCCCTCTTTCACCGCTTTGGCCTGGTTCACGTCCGTCATGGCGGTTTCGTAGGGCTGGCCAATCAGGCCGACCAGCGTCGGTGCGTTCACGGCCATGGCACGCAAGCTTTCCCATTGCGCGTCGCCGCTCTCGAGGTTCTGGTAGCGGGTCACTGCGAAGTTGCGGGTCTGCGTGATATAGTCGTTCCCTCTGCGGGTGAGCGCCTCGCGGACCCGGCTCAGTTCCTCGTCCACTTCGGCTTGCGTCACGCCGCGCCACTCGCGGTCGAGCGACTCGCGGTAGAGGCGGGCCACCTGCTCCGCCGCCTGAACGTGCTCGCGGGTCAGAATGGGTTCGGGCAGCGTGTCGTCCATGCGGCGAACCACGTCGAGAAACTCGAGACGATCCAGTTGCGTGCGCATGGCGTCCTGCTGGATCTGAAACGCGTTCTCCTCCAGGCGAAAGCGATCCATCTCCGGTTCGAGCCCGGACCAGTCGGCGAAAATCTGCTGGGCCCGCGCCAGATCGATGCGCTGCACCGCTGCATCGAATTCGCGCCGGAAGGCGAGCGGGAACTGCGCGGAGATATGGTGGAGATCCTCGATGCGGTCGTCCCAGAAGACCCGGTTCGCCAGGTCTTTTCCGCGCCATTCCTCGGTCTTGTCGAACGCCTCGCGGAATCGTTCGAGATACTCGGTGGTGGGTTCCGGAATCTGGTTGGCCTGGACGTAACTGCTGATTTCGTTACGGGCCACGCCCGCGGGGATGCCGCGCACCACGGTATAACCGCCATAGAGGGCCAGCGCGAGGACCAGCGCGCCACCGAGCCCCTTGAGCGCCAGGGCGGACCAGCTCTGTTTCGGTTTCGGCGCAGGCGTCGGTGTGGGTGCATAACCGGGCGTCGGTGTGGGTTGTCCCGGCGTCGGCAGCGGCGAAGGCGAGCGCGACGGACTGGGCGTTCCGCTGGGCATCATCGGCGGCGGTGCGAGGGCCGCGGCGCCTTCTTCGTCGACGTCCAGCTCGCCCGAAGCGGGACGGAACGCGGTTTCCTGCTCCTCGGTTTCGAAGGCGGATGCAGGCGGTTGCTCGATCTGCGCGGCGGCGGCCTGCTGGATGCGTTCGAGCAGTTCCGGGTTCATCTGGGTGGCGCGGGTCGGCGCTTCGGACTCGTCCGCGGCCACTTCCGCGACCTTCCGCAGCAGCACGTCGACTTCCCGCAGCATGTCGCCGGCGCTCGCATAGCGCTCCGCCGGCTCGGAAGCGAGGGCCATGCGCAGAATCTGTTTGAGCTGGGGCCAGGCCTGAAAAACAGGTGCATCGAAAGGGATCGGGGGCGGATTCTGCGCGCGTGCCACAAACTGTACGAAGGCTTCCTGATCGGCCTTCGGCAGTTTCGGCAGCGGCTTCTTGCCGGTGAGCGCCTCGTATAGGGCGACGCCGAGTGCGTAGAGGTCCGACTGCGGCGATCCGCGCTCGGCGCCGGGCCGGGCGAACTCTGGCGCCATGTAGTCGAGCGTGCCGGGAATCATGCCCGTGGTGAGTGTGCCCGAGACATCGCGGGCCACGCCCAGGTCGAAAATCTTGGCGCGCTCCGGATGCCCGATCGGCGCGTAGAGATTGCCGGGCTTGATGTCGCGGTGAATGATCGGGCGCGGGTTTTCGTGGAGATACTGGAGGGCGCGCAGGTAGTGCCAGAACAGTTCGAGCACCTCGCCCACATCGAGGCCCGTGCGCGAAAGCCGGATGCGGCGGCGGAGATCGGCCTCGGGCATGCCGGGCAGATACTCCATGATCAGGAAGTATTCTTTGTCGTCGCCCATGCCCTCGATTTCGATGAAATCGACGTAATCGACGATGTCCGGATGCTTGTATTCCTGCAGCAGGCGCGCTTCCTTAATGAAGCGCGAAGACTGGCGTCCCGCAAAAAGATGCTTCACCGCCACGAGCCGCCCGTCGCTGACGCAGCGGCCCTTGTACACCTCGCCAAAACCGCCGCGGCCCAGTACTTCGACCAGTTCGTAGTCCTCTTTGCCGTGATGCCGGACCACGCGATACCGGATCTTGTGCAGATCCTCCAGCATCGCCGCGAAACTGGGATACCGTTGGTCACGATCCGGGTTGAGTCCTTTGCGGACCATGGAACGACAGTTGAGAAGCACGCGGAACTTGTCGCTGCTGAACGAAGTTTGCGGGGTCTCGCCTTTCCACCGGTTCAGGTAACCGATGTGCGCGTTCATCCCGAGCGACGGAAAGGGAAGCTCGCCGGTCAATGCCTGAAAGAAGCAGACCGAAAGGCTGAAGACATCCGAGACCTCGTCGCCTCCGAAGCCCTCCAGATTCACAAAGTCGGGGGCCATGAAATCGAACGACCCCTTCCAACCGCCCGTGCTCGTTTCGTCGCCGCCCTCCTTGCGGGCAATGCCGAAATCGATCACCTTGGCGGCGCCCTCCCGCGTGATGAACAGATTCGACGGCTTCAAGTCGCGATGCACCACACCATGCTCCGCGGCATGCACCAGGGCGCTGATGCAGGCGTCGAAGATGGCATAGACCTCCTCCCATGGGAGGCCTTTGCGATGGCGCGCGATCCGGTCCGAGAGGGATTCGCCGTCCAGGAACTCCATCACCAGACATTTCAGTTCGTCGAATTCGCCTTCCTGCCAGATGAAATAATCGACATAATGGCAGATCGCCGGATGCGAGAGTTTACTGAGAATGTCGGCCTGCCGCTTGAAGCGGATGTCTTCCTTCGGATCGGCCGTGGCGCGCGTGAGCACCTTGATCGCCACCGTCGTCCCTTCCGGTACCTTCGCGGAACCGGTAATAGCGCGGGCCTTGAAGACGCGCCCTTGCGCGCCGTCGCCCAGTAGTGCGATCAATTCGTAATCGCCAATAATCTTGTTGGAATTCTCGGCCATCGGTGGAAACCGGGGTCAATCAGTTCGAAGCCGCGTCGCGAAGCGACTGGAGGCTTGGTTGGGCTTCGGCGATAAGCCCGACAAGCTGCTCCATGTAAAGGTGATCGCGGCTCAGACGCCATGCCCTGAAGTCATCACCATACTTCGGCCAGGCCTGCATCACCAGGCCGTGCTTCGTCTCAATTCTATTTAACATAGGTTGGGTTTCCCCGTCCTGAAAATCTCGCCAGTAGCTCAGGCGCGGCGGCAGATCCTCGATCGTCCGAAAGAGCTCGCGCCAGACGCGGTCGGCGTGCACCGCGGCCTCGCGCAATCCCGCCACCGGCGCGTCCCGCAGCTCGGAAAGAGCCATCCGCGACCCGACCGGCAGATCCAACCAGTTCTGGATCGGGAGCAGCAAATCGCGTGAACGGTCTGCACTCTCGCCAAGCTCCACCAACTCTTCGAGGTGGGAACGGTCCGCGAATTTCCACACGGCTTCCAGAGTACGCAGCGATTGAGCGCCAAGGGCCCGGGCCTGCTCGTCATGAATCGCGACCATGTCCTGCAAGGTATCGAGGAAAGTGCCAAACATGGCGGCATACTCGGCGCAATAGAGATCGGCTCGCTCGTCTCCCGAACCGGGCCATTCCAGCTCTGGTGGAGAAGGTGCATCGGGAAGGTCTGCGCGATCGTGGAGATCGAGAAAGACGCGATGCGCCTCGACAAGGCGTCGGTCAAGTTGCGCCGCGGACCGGCGGGCGTCGGTCCAGAAGCGCGTCCAGGCCCGAATTTCTGCCGAACGCTGAGACTGCGCCAGGAGGCCGGGCGACCGCGCTTCCCATTCGCTGATACGCTCGCGCAGGACGCCCCATTGCCCGGATTCCATGGCCTGGTCAACTGCGGCCTCCAGCAGGTCGGGCAGTTGCTCCAACTCGGCCTCCGCGCGCTGCACTGCGGCGACACGCTCCTGTTCGGCGCGCTCCGCCTCTTCGCGCGCGATGCGTTCCTGTTCAATGCGCGCACGTTCTTCGGCTTCACGCTGTTCGGCGGCGATGCGCTCTTGTTCGGCGCGCGCACGTTCTTCGGCTTCACGCTGTTCAGCGGCGATGCGCTCCTGTTCGGCGCGCGCACGCTCTTCGGCCTCGCGCTGTTCGGCCGCAATTCGCTGCTGTTCGGCGCGCTCGGCTTCTTCGCGTGCGATGCGTTCCTGTTCGATGCGTGCACGTTCTTCGGCCTCGCGCTGTTCGGCCGCAATTCGCTGCTGTTCGGCGCGCTCCGCTTCTTCGCGTGCAATGCGTTCTTGTTCGATGCGTGCGCGTTCTTCTGCCTCACGCTGTTCGGCAGCGATTCGCTCCTGTTCAGCGCGCTCTGCTTCTTCGCGTGCGATGCGTTCTTGTTCGACGCGCGCGCGTTCTTCTACCTCGCGTTGCTCGGCGGCGATTCGCTCCTGCTCGGCGCGCTCTGCTTCTTCGCGTGCAATAC
>SLOV01000022.1 GCA_007132345.1 Kiritimatiellia bacterium | reverse complement strand
CGCGGGCATTTGCAGCGTTGCCACTTCCTGGCGGCCACTTGTGAAGGCATTGCGCATAAACATGACACGTGTCCCGCGCGGTGCGGTCGCCTCAGCGCTCAAGGCGCTCAGGGCCACATCTTGAGCCACCCAGTCGCCGAGGTTGATGCTGTACTGTGCATCCTCGATCTCCACGGTGCGGGATTCCTGGTATGCACTCCAGAACTGGTTCCAACCCTGGTTGGTCTCAAAGCCCATGGCCAGCAGAAGGTGCTGCACGGGCTGGCCCGGCTCGTCTTCCACCGTCAATTCGGGCGACATATCCGGGGTGTTCGTGTCGTCGTCCCGGACCCGGATCCGCCCGGCCTGCAGGATGATGCCCGACTGGTCATCCGCCCGGTCGTTATCGTTGTCCCACAAGGCGATCGTCACGGGAATGTTGCCGGCCTCAAACATTGCGCCGCGGGTGTTATAGTCGAAGGAATCTGCGGGGAATCGCCAGACGTTTGCTACGATTGCGTTTGTCTGGTTGGCGCTGCTCAGTCCCGAAGCAGGCTCGAAGAACGAGGTGTCGTTTTCGAGGAAGGTGCCGACACTGATATTCAGGACGTTTGCTGATGCCGTCCATTCGCCGGGCCGCGCCAGCGCGGAGTCGCGATCTATCGCGCCGAAGGCAAGTTCCACTGTTTGTTCCGCCAGATCGGAGTCGTAGATATCGATGGTGGCGTTCTGGGTTCCGGCACCCGAGATGCTCTGCACCTGCTCATTTACGGCTACGCGGAACGGGTGCGCCGGCGCGGAAACGCCGCGATAGGAGAAGTTCGCCAGTTCCGGTGGCCGGGTGTCGTCATCGATAATGCTCCAGTGGCCGAAGTGCGCATTTTCCAGCACCAGATTGTCGTCGGGCCGGTCGAAGTCGTCGTCGGAGACGAATGCGGTGATGGGCTGCAACTGCCCGATGCCATACATGGCCGTGATGGCCGCGGGTGAAAGTGAATCCGTTTGCCATTCCGTGATGGCCGTGGCGACGGTTGTATCGGCATCGCTTTCCGTGGGGTCATACTCTGCATCATCATCGAAGAGGCCCGGTACGGTAATCGCCATGCCCAATCCGGTGCGCGGGCCGGAGCCGGTGACGCCCCGTAGAATGCCGCTGTCGACGTCGTAGACGTTAAAGCGGAAGCGGAGCGGATCGGAGCTGTCGACGGAGGCCAACTGGGCATCCGTGATTTCGTAGGCCCGCAAGGAGCTGGCTCTGAACTGGAAGTTGTCGAAGCGGGCATTGCCAGTGCCTGTGGCGCCGTCCAGTGTGAAGCGAATGTAGACCTGCTCCTGGTTGTTCACCGCCGCAGGGAACTCGAAGTGGAACACCTCGCCTGTCGACCATACAGAACCGCCGGCAGGGGGATCGAACGTGTTCATTTCCGTGAACGACTCGCCATCCGTCGAATAGGCAAGGGTAACAGCATTGTAGCCGGAATCGCTTCGCCACGTCGCGAAGGATAATGTCAAGTCCTCGCGCCGAGCCATATCCACCAGGAATTGAAAGTGGCTGCCGTTATTTCCGCTGCCGACTGGACGTAAAGAATCGCCGGCAGGGTCATCTGCATAAGCATTTAGCGTAGTGCCGTCGAGAAATGTAATGTTGCCAAGATTATTGATGAACGTGCCGCTGCCATGGCTGACCCCCAATGGGTCTTCGGTATCGTTGAAGTTCCAGGCAGCCAGCAAGGGGGAGGGCTGCAGCGCCGTGTCGAACCGGATGTTGTCGAATCGCGTAAAGCCGCCGGCACCCACGGCGTTCCCCAGCCGGATGCGCACGTAGACCGTTGAACGATTGTTCAAAGCGGTGATCCCGCTCAGGTCGTATTCAAACTCGGAGGAAGCCGGGACAAATGAGTCTGGCGGTGTAAACGTTCCGCCGACTTGCGTCCAGGAGGAGCCGTTGAGCGAATACTCCACAACATTGTTCACATGTCCTAACGAAGTGGAGTCCCGGCGTGCCGCGAAGCTCAGCACCAGGTCGGCCCTGAGTTCCATATTCAGCGCGAAGGAAAGCGTGGCGCCGTTGTTGCCAGCAGCACTATCGATTTCCAGCGATTGTTCCGCGGGGTCGCCACTCACGGCTCTCCGTACGGTTCCACTGGCCGTGGTGAAGCCACCGGGCGTGGTCAACGTCAACGCGCCTGCACCGTGGCTCACGCCAAGAGTATCGAAGTCGTTGTTGAAGTTCCAGGCGGCCAGTAGATCGCTGGCCAGCGAGAAGGTGGGCAATGTGTCATCGCCCAGTTTGATCTCCAGCGGATTCTCTCCCACCTGCGGCGGCTCGGTGTCGTCGTCTACGACGGTAAAGGTGAACTCGGCGGGCGGGTCGAGGGCCAGCGAGTCGCCGACCCATCCATCGTCGTCCGCGTCGGTGGCGTCCACCCAGACCGTCCAATCGCCGAGACGGTTCTCTTCATAGGGGACGGCAGGGAGTGGGTGGCCGAGTGCGGCCCATTCCGTTCGTCCGCCGCCGTCCTGGGGGCGGGTAGCAAAGAGATGATTGTTGAAGACTGTCTCGTTGTTGGCGTTGACCAGCGTGAAGCGCAGCGAGTCTCTCAGTAGGCCACTCCCGAAATCGCGGGCCTCTCCGGAGAGTTCAACGATTCCGGTGCGCATGTCGGCGTCGGTCACCATCATATTGTCGAACCCGCGTACGACTGGCGGCTCGGTGTCATCGTCGACGACGGTGAAACGCAGCGGATAGTTGATGGTCATGCCCCGGCGCACCGGCACGGCGAGGCCATCGTTGGGCGCGTCCACCGTCTCGCCGCCGGGGAAAGTTTGCGCGGAAACGGTGATGAAGAACTCGTCGCCCACGGCCCAGTCCGTGAAATCGCTGCCGGTAAACGCATCCAGGTGGTAGGTGATGACTTCCGGCTCGCCGTTGTTGCCAATGAAGCCGGTGAACAGGGTGTCATTGTCCAGTGCATTCCAGCTTTGGTCTTGTTTGACCAACGGATCCCAGTTGGGATTGATGTTGCCGACGCTGGTCAAGATGGTTCGCTTCTCAGGGTCCGTCTGGTCCACAAATATGCCGTAGGGGCTGGTCCACCGGACCGCAATGTCAATCCTGTTGTCGGGGTCATTCAGCTCCGCGTCGTAAACAAACGTCCTTGGCGGGGAACTGCCGGGGATGTAATCCGGCCCGATGTAGATCAGTTCCGGTACCGGTCCGCGCGTCATCATCTGTTCGTGCGTCTGGCCGTCGCGGCGCGTGACGGATTCCCACGTGGTCCCGGCGCGGATTTCGTCGAAGCGCATTTCGCCGATGTCATGGTCGTGCCGGCCCTGTCCGCCCCGGATACGTATCCCGG
>SLOV01000285.1 GCA_007132345.1 Kiritimatiellia bacterium | reverse complement strand
TTGATGGTGCGCAGCTTACTGCGCGGTTCCACCCATAGCACATCGGGGTGCCCGCGCCCAGTGGTGGTGGTGCCGGCCCGCCCCACCAGCAGGTGAATCACGGCGTCGGCAAGCTCGGCGGCCTCGCGGCGCGGGGAGCCGATCACGAGATAGGCATGCGCCAACCGCCCGCCATCGAGGCTGCGCTGCAGGTCGCCCAGCGCCCGCTCGACTTCAGGGGAGCGCGACATGCTGAAGTTTCTCCCATATCTCCGCCTCGACCGCGTCTTCGGGCTGCTGCGCATCCACCAGGCGGAACCGGTCCGGCTCGCGCCGCGCGAGTTCCAGGTAGCCGTCGCGCACGCGCTGATGAAAAGCGATCGTTTCGCTCTCGATCCGGTCCAGCGCCCGGTTCCTCGCTTCGCTGCGACGCCGCACGCGGGCCAGGCCCTCCTCCACCGGCAGGTCCAGCAGGAAGGTTACCGCCGGCCGGGCCTCGCGAATCGCGAAGGCGTTGATGACCTGCATCGGCTCCAGTCCGAAGCCGCGCCCGAATCCCTGGTAGGCCGTCGTCGAGTCGGCAAAACGGTCGCTGACCACCCACGTGCCTTCGGCGAGCGCCGGCAGGATTTTGCAGTCGACCAACTGCGCGCGACTGGCAGCGAAGAGCAGCACCTCGGTCGCCGGCTCGATCGGTTCGCCCGCCTGATTGTGCTGCAAGATCCCGCGGATTGCTTCGCCCGTCGGCGTGCCCCCCGGTTCCCGCACGCGCAGCACGCGATGCCCGCAGCCCTCCAGCCGCGACACGAGGCGTGAGGCCTGCGTGGTTTTTCCGGAGCCTTCCGGCCCTTCGAACGAAATGAATGTGCCCCGCTCGCTCATGCGCTCCTCTTCAGGCGCGGCCCCTGCGGCGTATCTTTCACGCTCCAGCCCATGGCAAGGAGTTCGTCGCGAATGCGGTCCGCCTCGGCCCACTCCCGCGCCTCGCGCGCCGCGGCCCGCGCGGCTACGCGCTCCAGCACGTCCGGCGGCGCCTCTTCCTGTGCAGGCGTCAAGACGCCCAGCACCCGGTCCCAGTCGCTCAGCAGTTCGCCTACGGCCGCGGCCTCGGCCGCGGAAAGCTGCCCCGCGTCGAGGAGCCGATTGCCTTCGCTCACCAATTCGAACAGGGCCGCAAGGGCGCCGGAAACGTTGAGGTCGTTGTCCATCTGCTCCACAAACTCCCGCTGCCTGGCGGCGGCCCAGTCGGGCAGCGCCCCGGCGCCTGTACTCGCGGCCGTGTCGCGAAGCCGCTGCCGGAACTCGTCCAGCCGCGCCAGCGCCGCGCGCGCCGCGTCGAGACCGTGAAAGGTGAAGTTCAAGGTATTCCGATAATGCGTAGCGACCAGCAGGTAGCGGACTTCGCGCCCCGAGTAGCCTTTCGCCAGCAGATCGCGCAGCGTGTAGAAGTTGCCCAGCGATTTGGACATCTTGCTGCCTTCGACGATCAGGTGGGCATTATGCATCCAGTAGCGGGCAAACGGCTTGCCGGTGGCGCCTTCGCTCTGTGCGATCTCGTCTTCGTGATGCGGAAAGATGTTATCCACGCCGCCGCAATGCAGATCGAAGGATTCGCCCAGATAGGACATGCTCATGGCCGAACATTCGATGTGCCAACCAGGGCGCCCCCTGCCCCAGGGCGAGTCCCAGCCCACGTCGCCATCCTCCTCCGTCCAGGCCTTCCAGAGGGCGAAATCGCCGACGTGCTCCTTCTCGTATTCGTCCTGGTTCACCCGCGCGCCGTGGCGGAGCCCGTCCATGCAGAGGTGGGCCAGCTTTCCATACTCCGGGAAACGGGCGATGCTGAAATAGACCGACCCGTCGTCAGATCGGTAGGCCAGGTCTTTTTCAAACAGGCGCTGGATCAGTTCGATCATCTGCGGGATGTGGTCCGTGGCCGCGGGGTATTTGTCCGCCGGCTCAATGCCCAGGATGCGAAGGTCCTCAAAGAAGGCGTCCTTATAGCGTTGTGTGAACATGTTCAGGCTCAGGCCCTCTTCACGGGCCGAGCGGATCGTCTTATCGTCCACATCGGTCAGGTTCATGACCTGAAAGACGTCGAATCCGCGGAAGCGCAGATAGCGTCGGAGCAGGTCCTCGAACATGTAGGCGCGCAGGTTGCCGACGTGCGCGTAATTATAGACGGTTGGCCCGCAGGTATACATGCGAACCCGCCCCGCCTCGATCGGCTCGAACGGCTCCAGACGGCGACTCATGGTATTGAAGACATACAGACTCACGCGGGGTTCCTCCTTGGAAGTGCGCGGATTATACGAATCGAGGCTCGCGAGACAATGATTCGATCCGGTGCCGCAGCACTTCGGGCTCGATGGCGTCCAGCCGCTCCACCACCCAGTCGGCCGCCCTCAGCCGTTCGGCGGGGTGTGAAGTCGTAACGCCGACGGCAAGCATATCGCCGCGTCGCGCCGCTTCGATGCCGGCCGGGGCATCTTCCACGACGGCGCATCTTTGCGGGGCGATCTGCAGGCGCCGAGCCGCCTCCAGGAACACGTCTGGTGCAGGCTTCCCGTTCGCGACATCGCCGGCGGCGACCACGGCGCGGAACCGGCCGTCCAGACCGAGCATCTCGGTGGCGCAGTCAATATTGCCGCGCGGCGTTGAGGAGCCCACGGCATAAGGCACGTCCAACCGATCCAGCGCATCGAGAAAACCCGCCACGCCGGGCAGGAGAACTAGGCCCTTGCGCCGGATTTCCGCCCGGTACAGCTCCTCTTTTCGCGCTATCAGCCGCTGCACCTCGGCCGCGTCCACCGGCCACTCCAGAATATCGAGGATGATCTTGTCGCCGCGCAGCCCGAACCCCCGCTCGAAATGGTCGGGTGGCAAGGCGCGCCGCTCCTCGGCAGCGAGTTGCTCCCAACTGACCTGGTGCGCGGCGGAGGAATCGATGACCACCCCGTCCCAATCGAAAATCACGGCCCATGAATCTTGCATGGCACCTCTTGTGGCCTTCGTTCGGCATCGAGTCAAGCAGGCGTGTGCCGGGCAGCGGATCGAAACCGGAGCGGCTCGGCGCTTGACCGCCCGCCGTCCGCTGGCGGTTCCCGAGCCGGGCTCGTTGCCGAGGGATCTTCTTCCCTACCCACAACTTTCTTGTCTGCGTCGCCTTGCCTCTTGACGCCGGTCGTTTTGCCTGCTACGAAGCCTGCCATGCTTGCTGCCCGGCATGCCCCTGGAGCGCGCGCCGATTCGTCCGCGAATTGCTGCGCTTGGCATGATTCAAGCTCTCTCTCTGCGCTGACGTTCGTCGTCGCCGCTCCCCCCGTTTGCGCCTGGCCTTCGGGCCATCCTGTGCTTCGTCCTCCCACCTGAGGTGTGCGCTATGAATACGTC
>SLOV01000042.1 GCA_007132345.1 Kiritimatiellia bacterium | reverse complement strand
CGTGATGACGGGGGCGGTGGTGTCCACGACTTCGACGGTGCGGGTGGTGGAGGCGACGTTGCCATTGCCGTCATCAGCCGTGATCTGGACGAGATAGGTGCCGGGCGTCGAGGTGTCGACGGCGGAGTCGTCGATGAGGACCAGGTGAGAGACATCCTCGCCGCAGTTATCGACAGCAGACGCGCCCGCATCGATGTAGGCCTCGGAACACTCGATGATAACCACCTCGTCGCCTTCAAGATCGATATAGATGGCTGATCGTTCGCAGGGTTGGCAGCGATCGATGCTCAGATCGACGTCATCAATGAAGAGATAGGACTCAACTTCGCCCGAGCCGAGGAATCGAATGACCGTGTTCGAGGTTGCCCAGGGCAAGACGTCGAAGTACTGCTGAATGAAGCTGCCGTCGGTACCGTTCAGGGAGTAGGTGTGCAGATTGCTCCAGTTCGTTCCGCCATCGGCGGAGATGCTGAGGGTGATCGAGCCACCCGAACTATCGAGTCGCTGGCGACGATAGCGCAGGGAGAGCACGGCGGAGACCGTGCCGGAGAGGTCCGCTTCACGCCGAATGCCCCGCCCGCTCATCTGGACCTCATCGCCGCCCATCCGAAGGGCATTGGAGGCCACGCGCACGTGTCCGGCGGAGGGCCCGTCCGACTCACCGATTTCGATCCAGTCCGTCGACCAGGTTAGCGATCCGTCGTTGTTGGAATAGGAAACGGTAGAGAACTCATCACGGTAGTTCTGCGCGCAAAGCTCGAAATGTGCAGTCAGACTTCCAGTCTGGGTGATGGGCAATGGCAGGGGGTTCTCCGTTTCGAGCCCGGTGGGAACATCGCCTGTCCAGTAGAGGAAGCGGTAATCCTCATCGGGAGTCGCGGAGATGAGCGGTGTGGAACCAAGCGCAAACCAACCGCTTGGCGGGCTGACACTGCCGTTCGGGGCGGCCAGCAGTTCCACCCAGAGGTTGGTGCCCCAGTTCCATGTCACGGTTGAGTCTTGCGTGACGACAAACGGACCGGTTGTGTCGCCCGATCCGGAGGCCGGGACATCGCCGCTGCCGGTCCAGCCGACGGCCACATACTGGGTCGTGCCCATGCCGATGGTTGCCGGTACAGAGGCTTCCAAACCGTCGCCACAAAATACCGTATTCGTGCCGACTGGCGGCGACGCCGGGCCATGAGCTGATTCCACCGTGAAGGAGTAGGGGATGGTGTACTCGACAATATGGCGCGGTTCCTTCCCGGATTCTTCGCGGGAGCGGAAACGGATTTCGCCGTTGGACCCAACCGATCGAATCAGCACGCCATGGTTCGGGTGGGTGCCGTCCGTCCATTGCTGCACGACGCCGGTGATGTCCATGGTGCGGTAGAACTTGTCCTCGTCGGGGACGAAGCTGACCAGCGGCAATGGATCGTAATCACCGCCGGGCGTGGTCCATGGAATGCCGGCCGCACGATCGTTCCAGGTCACCCCCATTTCGGTCCATGGCGCCGTAACACGATGCAGGGACGTGGTCTGGTTCGATTGTCTGGATTCCTGGTAGAGGTAAAGCGTAGCGCTCGAAATCTCTCCGCCGGGCGGCAGCGAGGAGAGATCAAAGTAGTACAGGCCTTGACGAATTTTATTTGGATCAGACCGGACCCTCACCTCTTTGTCGGTTCCCCAATTGCGGTTGGCGTCGTCCTCGCGAATCCAGGAATCGGCCGCGGCAATGAACTCGATCAGGACCGTGCAGTCGGGCAGGTCGTCATCCAGAATCGTGCAGGTACCTTCCGAGCGCAACAGTGCGGCATTTGTGGGATTGGAGAGCACAAGGAAGAACACTTCGTCCGGCTCCTGTACGGTGTCGCCGATGACGTTCACGTCTACGGTCTGAACCGTGACGCCCGGCGGGAATGTCAGCAGGCCTGGCCCTGTGGCGACATAATCTACACCCGCTATGGCGGTGCCGTCCTGGGTCAAGTATTCGACCGTCACTGTGTTGGTCGAGGCGGGCTCCAGAATGACCTCGAAGGTGGCGACGGTGAAACCGGAGTCGCCTTCGACAACGGACGTATCGAGCACGGAGAGATTCGGCAAGATGTAGACCGTCGCCATCGCGATATCGTTGGCCGGTTCAGGATCCACCTGGTCCAGCGCGATCAGGCTGGCTGTATTGGTGAGGGTCAGTCCGGCCGTGCCTATGTCAACCCCCACGTTGATGGATATCGACGAAGAGACACCGACGGCAAGCGCCCCGACGGCCCATTCGCCGGTGAGGGGATCGTAGATTCCCGCTTCCGCGACTGAGTTGCTGTAGGTGAGCCCCGCGGGAAGTGGATCGCTGATCACCACGCCCGTGGCTGCATGGGGTCCTGCATTCGTGACGGTGATCTGGAAGACGATCTCGTCGCCCTCCGCCGCTACATCGAAGATCGCCTCCTTATATAACCCGACGTCCGCCCGATCCGGCTCGAAGAGTGCCGTGACGCTCCGCGCCTGATCCATGGTCACCGAAAGTACGGCGTTTGAGGGGTCGGCGCCGCCGATATCGCCGGTCCAGGCGACGAAATGGGAAAGGGGCTCCGGCGTAGCCTCCAGGCTGACATTCGAGCCCGACTCGTGCCATCCATCGCCCACATCCACCGTGCCGGGGCCCGATGTCGAAACGGCGAGCCAGTACTGGGTGGTCCAGAGCCAGGTCACGGAGGAATCCTGTGTCATGGTGAAGGGGCCGGCATCGGTGCCGGTTCCGGTGGCAGGCACATCGCCTGTGCCGACCCAGCCGGTGGCGACGTGCTGGGTAGTGCCGTGAACCACCGGAGAGTCGGGCACGAAAGACGACACGACGGTTCCATGATCGTACGTGTTCGTGCCGAGCGCCGGGCTCGGCGTGCCGTACGGTGAACTGACCACGAGGTCGAACCGGTCGATCGCAAAGGTGGCATCGATGGTCTGGTCGGCGGTCACATTGCTGAACACCTGCGTGTAGAGCGTGCTGCCCTGGCCGAAAGGCCCGACGCTGACGCCATTGGTTCCGATGTCGACGATGTGGTGATTGGCCGCGGCGGTGACGACGAAGCTGGTGGACGCGCCGTAGACAATGGATACGGGATCCGACGGGGCAATGGTCCCATTGTCGCCCGCGCTGGCTTCGATGAAGAAGACCGGGGGGGGTAGATACGAAATGCGAAGCAACGGAGGCACGGTGCCCTCGCGGCTGTCATAGGTCGCTGTACGGTTGCCACCGCCGTCTGGACTCGCCACCATGAAGCCGTGGTTGGTGCGGCTTCCCGAATGCCAGAGGGCAACCAGCGCGCCGACATCCCAGGAATGTCGTCCGGTACTGTTTAGCTCGTAGAGATCTTCGGCCGTGGTGTTGTGGGATCCGCCTGCGGTCGT
>SLOV01000048.1 GCA_007132345.1 Kiritimatiellia bacterium | reverse complement strand
GGGCCTTCCTGCTCGTTGCAAGCAGCGGGTTCGCCTTCTATGGCGGCTATGAGCTTCGCCATTACCTCCACTTCGGGCGGACCGAGTATACGGTTCGCTGCACGCGCGTCATCGACGGCGACACCATCGAAATCGTCGGTCTGCTCGACGGCGAGCCGATGCGAGTGCGGATTCTGGGCATCGACGCTTTCGAAATCCGCATGAACCGAAAGCTCCGCGAACAGGCGCAAGAGTTCGGTCTCACCCCCGAGCGCGCCCACGAGTTGGGCCTCTACGCCAAGAAGACCGCGGAACGAAACCTCCTCAACAAGGACATTGTCCTGCGTTTCGAAGGCAATCGCATCGAATACGATAACTTCGGCCGGCTGTTGGCCTATGTCTACGTGGACGGCGTGGATTTCGGGAAATTCCTCCTGAAGAACGGACTGGCATACACGCGGACAGAGGACCACGTACGCAACCGCTATTACGAGATGTCCACCTTGCAGGCGCAGCGCGCCAGGGCTGGAATTTTCTCAGGCGGCTGAAAGCGGTTGCGACAGATCCTGTACGCCCATCTCTCTTTGCTGGTTGGCAGCCTTCCCAGGTGCCGTGTGCCATGAACGACGCTTCTTCGCTCCCTCCTACCGCCTTGCCTAGAGTCGGCTTCAACGAAATCCCCGCTCGTGCACACCCTCTGTTGGACGAGCTTCGCGGCCAGTTCGATTTCGGAGTGCACCGCTGGCAAGTGGGTGCCTATGCCCTGCTGGTTGCGGCCGTCGCTTGCTCGGACCGGCTGCTCGACGAGCTCGCCGAACTCCCGCAACAGCACCCGCGCGTGCGCGACGAGCGCATGCCCTACTGGGCCGATATCTGGCCCTCGTCCCGCGCCCTGGCCGAATGGATCGCGCGGCGTCCGGACGACCTGACCGGACAGCACGTCCTGGAAATCGGCTGCGGCCAGGGCCTGCCCGGTGTGGTGGCGGGGCTCCGCGGCGCGGCCGTGACCCTCAGCGATTACGAAAAAGCCGCACTCGCCTTCGCCCAACTGAACTGGCAACTCAATCTGGATACCCCCGCCTCAACGCTCTGCCTCGATTGGCGGAACCCGCCCGAGGCCACGTTCGACCTGCTGCTCGCCGCCGACGTTGCCTACGAAGCCCGCTCCTTCGAACCGCTCCTTGGGACCTTCCAACAATGCCTCCGCCCCGGCGGCTGCGTCTGGCTGGCAGAACCACAACGCCCCGTGGCCGTGGATTTCTTCAGGCTGCTTCGCGCGAACGGCTTCGAGATCGAGACGGATACGACAGAGGTCAGCGCACCCGGCAGCCGCGGCTGCATCGATCTGCACGAAATCCGCCGGGCATAGTCAATTCGAGGTTGCGCCCTCCCAACCCCCCGCCCGGCCGGCTCCGGAAGCGGAGCCGCTCCCTCACCCGGAGGGCGATGTTGACCCGGCTGATCCGCAAACATCCGGCTCCGGAAGCGGAGCCGCTCCAACCTCGCCGCGGCTCAGTCGAAGGTGCCCTCCAACAAACCGTCCGAAAGCTCGGTCAGCGCCGCGTCCCACTCCCCGTGCTGCTCCGCCGCGCGGATGAGCGCCACCGCGCTGGGCGAGAAGACGGCGCCATGCGCCTGCATCGCTTCGGTGAGGCTCTGCCCCTCGCCCATCGCGCGGCCCAGCGATGCAGCCACCTCCTTCAACTCAGGATCACGTTCCTCCTCCGCAATCACCGCAAAGGCGCTCAATGCCGATACACCGCCACGCCAGAGCCGGAGATACTTCTTCCAGAAAACGCCCAGTCGCTTCTGCCGGGCGCCAGGCTCAGGTTCAACCGTCATGACAACTCCTTGAAATCGGGGGGCCGCCCGGTGCAGTAGTCGATGATCGCAGGCAGGTGCGCCGGCGAAATGCCGCGCCAGAACACCAGCCAGCCCTCAACCCGCTGCCGGCCGTCCGCCAGCTTCTCGTACCATTGATTGATCGGATTCTCCTCCCGCGCCCGCCAGAAGAGCGAAGGATGGCCCTGCACCATCTCGCGCCACAACTCCTGGGCCACGCCCTCGCCCCGCGCCTCGGTGCCTACCGCGAACTTGCTGAGATAGGCCCCCTCCGCATGCTCTTCCAGCAAGGCGGCCGCGCGATACTCGGACTCGACATAAAAGTGGCGCACCGCCTGCAATACCTCCGGATTGAGGAGCGGCCGCCCAAAGCTCTGCTCCAGCAGCACAACCAGCCGCTCCCGGTCGAGGTCCGCCAGGTGGGTGGTGTGCCGGATCACGCTGCCTTTGCGCAGTACGGTGCCCGCGCCCCGTACCGTGAACATCTCTTCCAGGAGGTGGATCGGTGAGGTAATGGAGACATGCGCACTGGGCCGCTGCGCGAGCAGACGCTGGGCAGACGTCAGCGCCTCGGCATCTTCCGCTTCAAGTTCGATGGGCGTGGGGCGCGTTGTGTAAAGGAATGGCACAACCTGGTGCGCGGCGTCATGCAGCGGCCCACGCATACGAACCAGATGCACCCGGCGCGTCACTTCCGGCAGAAGTTGCGCCGCCGCTTCCACCATCGGCTCGGACGAAATCAGGGCCGGAATGCGCCCCCCAATCACCGCGTTATCGATGAACCGCTCCAACTCCGCGCGCCGGTCTCCGATGCGTCCCTCGTCATCGAGAAAATCCGACAGATCGCGCGACAGCACTTCGGCCGAATAATCCTTTAAGACGCGCCGCGGCAAGGCGGGATCGGCCCCCGCCAGCAACAGCAAAGGCTCCAGTTCGAGCCGCAGCAGAAACTGCAAGTCGAACACCAGCACATCGGCCGCCTGTTCCAGCGCTTCGGGTTCGGGGCAGACAATGGCAAAACAGAGAGTCTCCGCAGCCTGGAACTTCTCCAGGTAGAACTCGTATTCCTCACGCTTCCCAATGCTGTCCAGGAACAGGCGCAGGGTTCGATTCAACAACATGCTCTTTCCTTCTCACTTAGTACCCATGCAATGGGACGGGGAATCAGGGTTTGCACCATGAGGTGGTAAAACCGGTCCGAACTCAATTGGGCAACGTCAATCAGCATGCTTTCCTCCAAGCGCCTAGCCTACCGTGTGCATCGCCATCTCCAAGAGCGAATTTGAGCGGAAGCTGATTCCCGGACCGTTGACCTTTCGACCGGCACCCGCCAGACTGCTCGCCGCAATCGAGCAAGCGCATGGAGCAGAGCCCCCATCCTTCATCCGGTCACCCCAGGCAGGGCAGGGAGCCCATACCCTTTCCTGCCAATGCCGGCGCTTCGCTTTATGTCCCGGACGGCCAGCCTTTCGCTGCTGCCTTTCGAAGCACCACCCACCTGGCCATCGGCGCGCACCAGGACGACATCGAAATCATGGCCTTCCACGGCATCTCACATTGTCTT
>SLOV01000289.1 GCA_007132345.1 Kiritimatiellia bacterium | reverse complement strand
GGCCGACGCGTTGTGTCGGCATTGCACCCAGTATGTGGTCAACCCGTTCATGCAATGGTGCGCACTCCATAAGAAAGAGGTAGAGGCCACCGATCATTGTGATCGGTTTGAAAGGAAAAAGCCGACCAGCGAATCGAGTCCAGGAACGTCGGAGCGGCCCTTGCTCTAAACCCACCCTGCCACACGAAAGGCAGGAAATAAGACGCTCGGCTCTTCCGGCAGGGGGAAACTACTCCGCTTCCCGACGGACACGAACGGATGGCATGCGGTTGATGACCGCCGCGATTTCGTAACGGCGCGGACGGGCCAATCGTCCATTCACATCGCGCCCCAGACAGTCCAGGCCTTCGGAACTGAGATCGCGGTCTATCATGTCCAGGATATCCCGGATCGGGCGAGCATCCACCAGATAGCGGGTCTTCACATAACGAAGAATTGAGCCGATGGTCTCCGTCTGCGCAACCTCGGCCAGTTGCCGCAGCCCGCTGAGATCGACCAAGTCATCGCCGAACACCAGGAGATCGACTTCTTCGGCGGAAATATTTGCCTCACTTCTCCCCCAGCCCGGCTCAATACTGGAGGGGACGAGACAACGCGATTGATCGACGAGTTCCTGAATGATGTTCGGGTTCTCCGCGGCATCAAGCGGCGCCATGGGCAACTCTTTGGCCATTTGCGTGACATCACACAACACCCCGTCCCGGAAGGCGAGAACGGCGTCCGCAATGGGAACGAACGGGCCGATGGAGGCGCATCCCGCAACCACGATCGAAATGCCTAGCTCGTCGACGATCTTTCGCGCCAGGGAGCAGAGTGGCACGAAGTCCTGACCACTGCCACCGCATAGTCTCCGGAGATGAGCATCGGCGCCGAGGAACGCAGCCACCGAATCGCTTTCATCGAGCAGCAGGCCTCGGGCGCCCGCCTCGATGGCTTCGACAAGCGATGCCGCCTGCGCCACATGGGCCTCCGCATGGGCGGAAGAATAATTCGAAGGATCGTCATGGCCTTGTATGCCGCCAGGAAAGAAGGTCGACAGATTGACCCCGTGCAGGCAACGCCCTGGCTCAGCGGCAATGTATACGGCATCCGGAATTGTGACGACCCGCTCGCGGCCATCCCCTGGAATGTGGTTATAGATGCCGGCGGCGAGAGCGTGCATGAGCTCGCGGCGCCCCGACTCTTCGTCCCCCACAATCACCGTGAGACCGGAAGGAATGCCCGCCCCCGTCCATGCAGTTCCGGTGCGGAGGTCGAGCTTTTCACGAAGCGCTTCATGGATGGGGCATGGGGAGCGATCTTCCTGCTTCGGTTCATCGGACGAGCCTTGGCGCGCCAGCACACTCCCTTCGCCAGCGAATCCGACCCAGCCGCGAGTCGGCAGAAGCTGCCGCACCGCATCGGCGTCCTCCATGCCGCGGATGAATCGATCAAGCTCAACCGACGGCAGGTTATGGTAGATCAATGAGGCCGTAACAACCCTGGGGAGATCCTGGAAGAACAGCTCCGCGGCAGCGCCCACATCAACGAGCCCCTCTTCGCGCATGGGAAACTCTACATAGAGCCTGGCCTCGACATGATTGGCATCCACGGCGACCGCCGTGCGCGGGAGAATCTTCTGGCCGGGAGCGACCGTGAAGATTCTTCGCTTTGCGATCCCCGACGCATCAAATCGCCGCATTCGATCCAGACAGCCAGCGACGGCGCGGGTGAGGTAATCCTCCAGTGCAGTTCGGCGGAGCGGGGTAGCGTACATGGCCTCCGGGAAGCCTGCCATCGACTGCGGCACACGAATGATGACCAACGAAGGGGCATCGGCTTCGCGGATTTCCTGCGAGAACCGGAGGACATAACGCGAAAAATCGAAATCGCCCATCAGGCCCTTGACGGCGTCGGGGCCACCCTGCTCCAGGCCGAGCAGGATCTGATAGAACTCCTCTTTATCTCTCATCGGAATCTCCGGCCCCGAAAGGCCTGGTTCATGGTCAACCTTGACGTGTGGTGAACCGAACTCTCTGGTCGCGCAGTTGCAGCCGTTCGGTCTGGCGAAGAATCGTTCGCTCGGCGTCCAAGCCTCCCAGAATGGCGGCCACACGCCCTCCGACCCAGCCCCGCAGCGGGCCAAACATGGGCAGGTGCCCCAGGTGGGCACGACGTATATCGAAAACGACGCCGGTATCTTCAACCACCGGAACACCCTGCAGTTGGTAAGTAATCCGAAGGATCTTGAGGCGAATGGTCGTGTGTACGGTTACCTCGTCTTCCGAGATGGCGAGACGCACCGACTCAAGGTTTGCCGGCGTCCGGCCGGTCTGAGTCTCGCTTGTTTGCTGAACGATCCCGTTCAGATAGGCGTTGATCTCCTCCTCCGAAAAGACCATGGGAATACTGATTCCGTTTCGCGCCGCGTCGTGCAGGCGGACCACTTTCATGCGGCATTCCCGAGCCTGTACCTCGCCCCCGACCTGGCCGACAGGGGATTTGGGCCAGAGCGCGAGACCGGCACCACCGAAGACCAATAGGGAAAGCAGTAACCGCAGTACCTTCCCGAGGATCTCGATCCCGCGTCTGTCCGGTTCCTGCAGGTGCTCCGGTTTCAGCTTCGAAAACTCGACCTTCTTTCCGCACTCGACACAGAAGAGCGAGGTGATGGGGGTTTTCGCATTACAATTCGGACAATGGATTTCCTGGGGCATGTGTATGGATTCCTGTGACGTTTACAGCTATGCGTCCGAAGAGCCCGTCTTGGCCGCCGGTTTACTGCCCTTCTTGGGAGAGGCACCACCGCTCTCGGGCTTTGCTTTGCCTGCCTCTTTCTCCTTTTTTGCGGCCTTCTGGTAACTGTCGCTGCGGTAGTCGGTAATATAGAATCCAGAACCTTTGAAGAGCAGGCCGGCCCCGCCGCTGATCAGACGCTGCAGGCTTCCGCGGCAGAGGGAGCAGCGTTTACGCGGGGCATCTTTGATGGATTGAAAGAGCTCGAAGCGGTTTCCGCATTTCTTGCATTCGTATTCGTAGGTAGGCATGGGTGTCTTCTCTGTAACTGGCGTGAATGTACCTGTGGGCGGAGCGAAGTGTCAATGCATCGGAGAGTGCGCGGCATGCAGCGGCGTTGAGGCCCGGAGCGGGGCGGCGGAGGGGCTCATATGAGTTGATCGATCTTCCGCTCCTGCCGCACAAGGCGGCAGGGGGCGGGCAGCGGGTCTTCTTCGAGCGCGCGGCACGAGGCGGCAGGGGGCTCCAAGCGTTCTTTTCTAGCGACTTGATCGATCGATCTTCCGCTCCTGCCGCACAAGGCGGCAGGGGGCGGGAAGCGGGTCTTATCGAGCGCACGGTACGAGGCGGCAGGGGGCGGGCAGCGGGGTCTCTCGGCTGCGAGGCTGGGGT
>SLOV01000223.1 GCA_007132345.1 Kiritimatiellia bacterium | reverse complement strand
GGGCTGCCGCCCGACGACGTGACACAACACGCGGACGCGATCCTGGCGGACTGCGAACGGATCATTCAGACCTTCCACGATCCTGAGCCGTTCTCGATGTGCCGCGTGGTACTGGCGCCCTGCTCTCCATTCTCGGTGACACCTGCATTATTGGAGGAAACGGCGCAGTTGGCCCGGGCGAATAAGGTACGCATGCATACGCACCTGTGCGAGACCATCGACGAAGAGGTTTATTGCCGCGAGCAGTTCGGCATGCGCCCGCTCGCCTTTATGGAAAAGACGGGCTGGATCGGTTCGGACATCTGGTACGCGCACGGCATCTATTTCGACGATGCGGAGATCGCGCAGCTCGCCAGCACGGGAACGGGCATCGCGCATTGTCCGGCGTCGAACCTGCGTCTCGGGTCGGGCATCTGTAAAGTGCCGCAACTGCTGGAGGCGGGCGTACCGGTCGGGTTGGCTGTGGACGGAAGTGCAAGCAACGACGCCTCGAATATGGTGCGCGAAATGCAGCTTGCCCTGCTGGTGCATCGGGTTGGCACCGCGGTCGACGCCATGCCCGCCGAGACGGTCCTGCGCATGGCGACACGCGGGAGCGCGGCACTGCTGGGCCAGCCGGAAATCGGACAACTCCGCGTAGGTGACGCCGCCGACGTGGCCATGTTCCGACTGGACCGCATCGACTTTGCAGGCGGCATGCATGACCCGGCGTCGGCGATTCTTTTCTGCGGCTCCGGAGAGCGTGCCGACGCCACCATTGTCAACGGAGTGCTGCGCGTCCGGGAAGGCCGGCTGCTGGATGTGGATGAGGAGCGCCTTTTCCACCGGGCCAACGAGATTGCGGGCGGCATGGTGGCGCGGGCGGAGAAGACCACTGGTCATGCCTATCGGTAGCCGCTATAGTGTGTCACACGGAAAGGGGGCGGCGCCGTTGATTACCCGAGGATTTATGATGAAGGAGAACCTATGAAATTTGCGGATTTTGTGATCGCCGAGACGCTGGAAAGCGCGCGGGCGGAACTGAAGCGGCTCGGGCCGAGCGGCATGCCGGTGGCCGGGGGCACCTGCTTCCAGTATCTCTCCGACCGCCCCGACATCACGGCGGTCGACATCAGCCGGATCGGGTTGCGCGGCATCCGGCACGAGGGCAACGACTTTCACATTGGCGCCAATACGACCCTCACCGACATGGTCCGTTACCAGGCGGAGGGCTGGGTGCTCGGCGAAATCGCCACGTTGATTCCCACGCACCAGATCCGGAACATCTCCACGGCGGCGGGCAATATCGCGCGGCTCTTCCCCTGGTCGGAGCTGCCGCTGGGGCTGCTGGTGCTGGATGGCACGGTGACCGTGCAGAACGACCACACCCGCAGCCTCTCCGCGCGGGAGTTTTTCGCGGCCCGCGCCGCCAAATCACTCGAACCCGGCGACCTGATTACCCGCATCACCGTCAACGCGGTCACCCCGCCGACCGGGTTCGGGTATCGCAAGGAGAATGTCACCAATTCCGCCTTTGCCCTGGTCTCCGCCGCCGCCGCCCTGACGATCCGGGATGGCACCATCACGCGGGCACGCGTCGCCGTCGGTTCCGCCTTGCCGGTGCCCACGCCTCTGCCGGCCCTCGAACAGGCATTAGAAGGTGCCCCCGCGGATGCCGCCTCATTCTCAAAGCCCGTCGCCGAAGCCGCCGCCGAGGTGCGATGGAAAGGACGGGAAGGCATGTCGGACGAGTACGCGGCACGGATCGCCCCCATCATCATCAGCGACGCCCTTGAAGAGGCACTGCGCCGCGCCCAGGGAGATGAAGCATGAGCAAGACCAAATCAATCGAATTCAACCTGAACGGCAAGGAGATCTCTTTCGAGATCGGACCTTCCGAGACCCTGATGGAATTGTTGCGCCGCTCGGGTTATGTCGGCACCAAGAACGGCTGCACGGACGGCGCCTGCGGCTCCTGTTCCGTCATCCTCGACGGGCGTAGCGTCAATTCCTGTGTCACCTTTGCGTTCCAGGCGCATGGCCGCAAAGTGACCACCATCGAGGGCGTGGGCGACTATGACCATCCCCACCCGTTCCAATCGAATCTGGTGAAACACGGCGGCTGCCAGTGCGGGTTCTGTATTCCTGGCTTCGTGATCTCGGTGAAGGCGCTGCTCGACGAGATTCCGAACCCGACCCGCGAACAGATTGAAGTGAATCTGGACGGGAACTTCTGCCGGTGTACCGGCTACGAGAAGATCGAAGACGCACTCCACACCACGATCGCCGATAATTTGAAGGGAGAACCGCAATGGCAAAGGTAGACGATTTCAAGGTTGTTCATCAGTCGGTCGGCAAGATCGACTCCCTCCAACTCGCGCTCGGCAAGCCGTCTTATGTAGCGGACCTCGTGCCGCCGAACGCGCTGATTATCAAGATGCTCTGGAGCCCGCACGCGCATGCCATCATCAAGTCGATCGACATCAGCGAAGCGGAGGCCATGCCCGGCGTGCATTGCGTGCTGTGCCACACCAACGTACCGCGCCACCTCCACCTGACCGCAGGCCAGGGGTATCCCGAGCCGTCCCCCTACGACACCGCCACCTTCGATTACAAGGTGCGCTGCGTGGGCGACCGCGTGGCCGCCGTGGCCGCCGAGACCAAAGAGATCGCGGAAGAGGCGCTGAAGAAGATCAAGGTCGAGTATGAAGTGCTCGAACCTGTGCTGAGCATTGAAGACGCGCTGCGCCCCGGCGCCCCGGTGATTCACGACGAGCCGGACGCCTCCATTCCCTTGCCCGTCCCTTTTCAGCCCGAAAAGAACATCGTGGCAGAAGTGGGCATGGAAGAGGGCGACCTCGAAAAAGAGATGGAGGCGGCGGACTTCGCCCTCGACCACGAATACATGACGCCCTACGCGCAGCATGTACCGATCGAATGCCATACCTGCCTGGCCTATCTCGATTCGGCAAACCGTGTGGTGGTCTATGCCAGCACCCAGGTGCCCTTCCACGCCCGGCGCATCGTGGCGCAGGCGCTCGGCATGGATGTGAAGAAGTTCCGTATTATTAAACCCCGCATCGGCGGCGGGTTCGGCAGCAAGCAGGAGATGCTCATGGAGGACGTCACCGCCCTCATGGCCATTCGCACCAAGCGCCCCTGCTTCTGGGAGCTGACCCGCGAAGAGAATTTCCGTACCGGCCGCACCCGGCACCCGATCTGGTTCCGCATCCGCACGGCCATGACCAAGGACGGCACCCTGACAGGTATCGGCATGGATGCCATCTGCAACACCGGCGCCTATGGCGGGCACGGTCTGCCCGTGGTCGGCTGCGCGGGCAGCAAGGTGCTTCCGCTCTACCGCTGGAAGCACATCCACTTCCACGGCACGGTTGTGTACACGAATCTGCCCGTGGGCG
>SLOV01000171.1 GCA_007132345.1 Kiritimatiellia bacterium | reverse complement strand
GCATCCGCTCGCGAATGGTCGCCTCCGTATCGTCGTCCCGCTGTTCCAGAGGCGTCCCGCAGCCATCGCAGATGCCCGCCACCCGCGGAGCCAGACGCTGCTGGTGATAAATGGTGCGGCAACTCGGACAGGTCAGTCGGCCAAGCAACCGCTGCGCGACCGTATCGAATGAGACCTCCAACAGGCAGACACAACCAACACGGGCACCGGTTTTTTCAAGATAGGCATCCAGCATTTCCGCCTGTGTCAGGGTGCGGGGGAACCCATCCAGCAAGAAAATGGTCCCCGGCGGGCCCTGTTCCAGGCACTCTTCCACGATCTCCGCCACCACGGCATCGGGCACCAGGCGGCCCCCCTCCATGAAAGGAAGAATCAGGCGCCCCCGCGGGGTATTCTCGCGAATCGCTCCCCGCAAGGCTTCGCCCGTCGAGAGATGAAAGAAACCGGGTTCACGCGCCAACACGGCGGCGGCGGTTCCCTTGCCCGATCCCGGCGGCCCCAGAAGCACCACAACGTCCATCAGGCGCCCTCACCGGCGAGACGTCAGCTTGCCTTTCTTGAGGAAGCCGTCGTAGTTCCGCATGAGGAGGTGCGACTCGATCTGACGCATGCTGTCGAGCAGGACGCCAACGATAATCAAGAGGCTCGTGCCACCAAAGAAGCTGGCCACAATGAAAGGAATGCTGAACCGCTGCCACATCAACATGGGAATGACGGCGATGATGGTGAGGAAAACGGCGCCGGAAAAGGTGATCCGCGTCATGGTGCGATCCAGAAACTCCGCGGTGGGCCGGCCCGGCCGGATCCCCGGCACATAGCCACCATACTTTTTCAAGTCGTCCGCAATCTGAATGGGGTTGAACTGCGTCGCCACCCAGAAATAGGAAAAGAAAAAGATCATCAGGGCATAGATCGCATTATACCAAGTCGTCCCATAATCAAGATTCGCGCCAAGGGTCTTGGCAAATTCGAAAGGCATCATGGCGAGCAGGCGCGGCGGGAACATCAGAATCGCCTGGGCAAAGATGATCGGCATCACGCCGGCGTAGTTGACCCGCAGCGGCATATAGGTGCTCTGCCCGCCGTAGACCTTTCGGCCCACAACCCGCTTCGCATACTGCACGGGAATCTTTCGCTGTGCCTGCGTCACCGCAATCGTGCCCGCCACCACAAGGAAGAACATCAGCACCAACCCGACAAGGTGAAACACGGTGAACTGCGCAATGCCGTCAATCGGGCGGAACATGCCGATGGTGGCCGTGAGGGCCGCGGGCAGGCTGCCCAGAATACTGACGGTGATGATAATCGAGATCCCGTTTCCAATTCCGCCTTCCGTAATCTGTTCACCGAGCCACATCAGCAGCATCGTGGCAGTCGTCATCGAGAGAATGGCCAGCAGATAGAACGGAACCCCTGGCTGGGTCACCAGCGTCACGTCCAGCCCCAGAAGCGCACGCGGGTTTTCCAGCGAAACCGCAAAGAAATAGCCCTGCACCACGCAAAGCACGAGGGTGAGATAACGCGTGTACTGGCTGATCTTTTCCCGTCCGACATCCCCTTCACGCGCCAGCCGCTCGAGTTGCGGGACCACCGCCGTTAACAATTGCAGAATAATCGAGGCACTGATGTAGGGCATAATGCCCAACGCCCCGACAGCACAGCGCTCCAGCGCGCCGCCACTGAACAGGTTGTAGAGGTCAAGAAACCCACCGCCCATGGTCGTACGCATCTGATCGATCGCCGTCTGTAAGGCAATGGAATCGACCATCGGCAACGGAATCGTGGCCACAATGCGCGAGACAAACACCAGCGCGAACGTGAAAAAGATCCGCTGCCGGAGTTCCGGAATCTTGAGGCTGTTGGAAAAGGCGGAAAGCATCGTGAAAGCCTGAAAACCGACGTTAAGAAACTACTTCAACCGAGCCGCCCGCCGCTTCGATCTTCCCGCGAGCCGATGCACTGAAGGCATGCGCCTTCACGGTCAGCGCGTGCGGCAGTTCTCCGTGCCCGAGAATCTTGATGCGCGCATTGCGCCCCGCCCCCAGTCCGGCCTGCTGCAAGGTCTCCACGGTCACTTCGCTACCCGCGGGGAAGCGGGCGAGTGCGCCGACATTGACCGGCTCGTAAACGGTGGCAAACAGGCTGTTGTCGAAGCCGCGCTTCGGCAACCGGCGGATCAACTTCATCTGTCCGCCTTCGAACCCCGGTTTATGCTTGTGGCCCGAACGGGACATCTGCCCCTTATGGCCGCGCCCGCAGGTCTTGCCCTTGCCCGAGCCGTCGCCGCGCCCGACACGCATGCGGCGCTTGCGCGCTCCCTTCACATTGTTCATGTCGTGTAAAGTCGTCATTCTTGTCTTCCTCTCCCATCAGTTCCGGCGCAAAGCGTCGATCTGGTCTTTCGTGCGCAACTGACCGATGGCATCGACCGTGGCCTTGACCACGTTGAAATGGTTCTTGCTGCCGAGCGACTTCGCCAGCACATCGCGGACCCCTGCCAATTCCAGCACCGTCCGGCAACCGCCGCCTGCGATCACACCCGTACCCTCGGAAGCAGGCCGGAGCAGCACTTGCGCCCCCGCATACCGCCCAATCACCTCATGCGAAAGGGTGTGGTCACGCATGGGAACAAACATGATATTCCGTTTTGCCTGCTCGGATGCCTTCCGAATGGCGTCGGCCACTTCGCCGGCCTTGCCCATCGCATAGCCGACGCGTCCCTTGCGATCGCCAACGATCACCAACGCGCTGAAGCTGAAGCGACGTCCGCCCTTCACTACTTTCGCGCAACGGTTGACATGCACGACGCGCTCTTCGAATTCCGACCGCTCCTCGCTTCTCGGCCGTCTGGATGTGCTGCTTGCCACGATGAATCTCCTTAAAAAATCAGGCCGGCTTCCCGAGCTCCGTCCGCCAATTCACGCAGGCGCGTGCCGTAGGCGAAACCGCCCCGGTCGAACACGACCCGCTCGATGCCTTTCGCCTTCGCCGCCTCGGCAATCTTTGCGCCCACGCGGCGGGCGACTTCCCGGTTGTTCTTCTCGCCGGCAAAATCTCCGCTCACCGTCGATACGGAGGCCAACGTATGGGATGCGTCGTCGTCGATCACCTGTGCGTACAGATGCCGGTTCGATACGAACACACAGAGGCGCGGCCGCTCGGCGTTGCCCCGAATCTTCCGGCGCACCCGCAGGTGGCGCCGCCGTCGATAATCCGCTTTGGTCTTCACTCTCATGATCAGGATACCGCCTTGCCGGCCTTGCGCCGTACGATTTCGTCCCGGTAGCGAACGCCTTTGCCTTTGTAAGGCTCCGCCGGGGCATAGCCCCGAATGCGGGCGCTCACTTCGCCGACCTTCTGCTTGTCCGCCCCGCTGACGATCAGCGAGGTCGGATCCTTCACGGTCACGGTGACCCCCTCGGGAATGGCATACTCGATCGCATGCGAATAGCCCAGGTTCAGGACCAGGGTATTCTCTTTCATCTGCGCCTTGTAGCCCACGCCCTGAATCACGAGCTGCCGTTCGAAGCCTTCGCTGACACCTTTCACCATATTCGCCAGCAGGCTGCGCACGGTGCCGTGCATGGCGCGCGTGTGCTTGTCTTTGCCCTTCGGCTCGACCTGGAGGTGCCCGTTTTCCACCGTCACCGCCAACGTCGGGGGCGCATCGAAAAACAACTCGCCCTTGGCGCCTTTCACCGCAATGCGCCCGCCCTCGACCGACACGTTAACGCCTGTCGGCACTTCAACCGGTTTCTGCCCAATTCGTGACATCGTCAATAATTCCTTCCCGCCCCCGCTACCAGACAGTGCAGAGCACTTCCCCGCCAATCTTCCGCCGTCGCGCTTCGCGATCAGTCATCAACCCGCTCGAGGTGCTGACAATCGCGATGCCCAGCCCGCCGAGCACGTGCGGCAACGACGCCGACCCTGCATACTTCCGGAGGCCCGGCCGGCTGAAGCGGCGCACGCCCTGAATCACCGGCTCCCGCTCCGGCCCATACTTAAGTTGAAGCCGCAGCACCTTCTGCGGCGTAGGCCCCGGCTCCTCGCTCACGCCAAGGATGTACCCTTCCCGCTTCAGGATCTGGGCAATCTCCGCCTTCAAGCGCGAGTGCGGAATCAGCACGGTGTCCTGGCCCGCGCCCAGGGCATTGCGAATGCGGGTCAACATATCTGCGATCGGATCTGAAAAACTCATTCCATCAACTCCATCGGGACTTACCAGCTCGCCTTGATCACCCCGGGCATTTCGCCCTTCGACGCCATCTCGCGGAAACAGATCCGACAGACCTGAAAGCGTCGAATGTATCCGCGCGAGCGGCCGCAATGGCGGCATCGGTGATAAGCGCGCACCTTGAACTTCGGTTCGCGACCGGCTTTGGCAATAAGCGATTTTTTCGCCACGTCTCGTCCTCTCTTCTTCTCTTAGTTGGCGGCAAACGGCATGCCCAACCGCGTCAGCAGGTCGCGGGCCTCCGCATCCGTCTTGGCCGTCGTTACAATCGTGATGTCCATGCCCTGCGACCGCTTCACCCGGTTGGGATCGATCTCGGGAAAAATGGTCTGCTCGGCAACACCGAGGCTGTAGTTACCGCGCCCGTCGAAACCGCGCGGCGAAATGCCACGGAAGTCGCGAATGCGCGGCAGCGTCACGTGAATGAGGCGGTCCAGAAACTCGAACATCCGTTGGCCGCGCAGCGTCACCTTCGCGCCCAGCGTCATGCCCTCGCGAAGCTTGAAATTAGAAATACTCACCCGTGCCTTCGTCATGGCCGGTCGCTGCCCGGTGATCGTCGCCAGGTCGTCCGCGGCCCAGGTCAGCGCGTCCTTCTCCACCGTGGCGCTCAGGCCCATGTTCACCACGACCTTCACAATACGCGGAACTTCCATCCGATTCTTGTAGCCCCGCTCCTTCAACATCGCGGGCGCGATCGTCTCGGTATATGTCGTTTTCAAATTACTCATGCTTCTGCCTCACCCCGTCCGCCGGCCACGCGGGTGACCACGCGGAGATTGGAAATGTGAATCGGCGCCTCTTTTTCCACAATGCCGCCCTGCGGGTAGTCCTGGCTCTTCTTCATATGCTTCTTTACCAGGTTCACGCCCTCGACAATGGCCCGGTTCTTGTCGCGAAAGACCCGCATCACTTTGCCGGACTTGTTGCCCGCCGAATCGTCGCCGGCGATCACTTCCACCACATCGCCCCGCTTTAGATGAACCTTGCCGCGTTTCTTCGTACCAGCCATCACAGAACCTCCGGCGCCAGCGAAATCAACTTCATGTAGTTCTTCTCCCGCAACTCGCGGGCCACGGGTCCGAAAATACGGGTGCCACGCGGGTTCTGGTTGGCGTCCAGAATCACCACGGCATTGCTGTCAAAGCGCAGCAACGATCCGTCCGCACGGCGAATACCATCGCGGGTACGCACCACCACGGCCAGGTGCTTTTCGCCTTTCTTCACCATGCCGCCAGGCTGGGCCTCCTTCACCGCCACCCGGATGACATCGCCCACGCGGGCAATCTTCTTGCCCTGCCCGATTACCCGGATACACAGGACGCGCCGCGCCCCTGTGTTGTCCGCCACCGATAAACTCGATTCCGCGCAAATCATTGTTGGTCACCTGTCCCCGCGCTTACTGCGCGCTTCGCAACACTTCCACCAGACGCCAGCGCTTCAGGCGGCTCAACGGACGGCATTCCTGAATCCGCACCACGTCGCCCACCTTCGCCTTGTTCTCTTCGTCATGCACATGAAATTTCTTCGAGCGAGTTACAATCTTGCCGTACAGCGGATGGCGCACACGCCGCTCCACACGCACCACGAGACTCTTCTCTCTCTTGTCGCTGACCACCACGCCCTCGCGCTGCTTGCGCAGATTGCGGGCTGCCTGCTCCGATGCTTCCGCCGTACTCATCTTGTCACTCCTTGCCGCTGCCGCTCCGCACGAATCGTGTTCAGCCGCGCCAGCTCCCGCCGTAGAATCCGAATGCGCGCCGGGTTCTCCAACTGCGCCGACGCCTTCTGCATGCGCAGGTTGAATAGCTCCTTCTGCGTGTCGTCCCACTTTTCCTGAAGTTCTTCGTCCGTTAATTCCCGTATCTGCGCCGACTTCATTCCGCTCTCCTTCATCCATGGTGCCGCATGACGAAACGCGACCGGATCGGCAGCTTCGTGGCCGCCAAACGCAGGCATTCGCGCGCCAACGACTCGGAAACACCATCCAACTCGAACAACATGTGGCCCGGCTTCACCACCGCAACCCACGCCTCGGTGGCGCCCTTGCCTTTACCCATGCGCACTTCCAGTGGCTTCTTGCTGATCGGCTTGTCCGGAAAAATCCGGATCCAGACCTTACCTTTACGCTTCATGTTGCGGTTCACCGCCACACGGCAGGCCTCGATCTGCGTGCTGGTGATCCAGGCACGCTCCATCGCCTGTAGCCCGAACTCGCCGAAAGAGAGTTGATTGCCACTCTGCGCCAGCCCCCGGTTCTTTCCACGCTGTTGTTTGCGGTACTTAACCCGCTTAGGCATAAGCGCCATGACGCACCTCCTTCTGTTCCGGCGTTTCCTCGGCCGGATGGCAGATCCAGACCTTCACGCCGATCGCACCCGCCGTGGTGCGCGCCTCCGCGAAACCATACTGCACGTTCGCCGTCAGCGTATGCAGCGGCACCTTGCCCTGCTTGTACCACTCGCGACGGGAAAGCTCCGCGCCGTTCAGCCGCCCGGATACCTGGACCTTGATCCCGAGCACGCCCATATCCATCGCAATCTGCACCGCCCGCTTCAGCGCGCGCCGGAACGAAATCCGGCGTTCGAGCTGCAGGGCGATCCCCTCCGCCACCAGTTGCGCGTTGGTGTCCGGATTCTTGACCTCGCGGATCTCCATATAAACTTCTTTGCCCGTCTTCTTGGTCAGCTCCTCGCGAAGACGGTCAATATCCGCGCCTTTCCGGCCAATCACAATGCCGGGGCGCGCCGTGTAGATCGTGACACGCGCACGGTTCGAGGAACGCTCGATACGCAGGTCCGCCACCGCCGCATCTTTCAAGCGCTGCTTCACCATCTTGCGAATCTGAGTGTCTTCGTGCAGCAGGTCGCCCGCTTCACGCTTCCGGTTCGCATACCAGCGGGAACGCCAGTCTTTGGTGACCGACACCCGCAGTCCGATTGGATTTACTTTTTGGCCCAAAGGAATACCCTTTCCGTGAAAAAGACGCGCTTATGTGCCACTTGGCTTGCGGTCCGTCAACGTTATCTTGATATGGCTGGTTCGTTTCAAAATCGGCCCATACATGCCGCGCGCCCTCGGGCGACCCCGGCGCAGCGTCGGACCCTCGTCTACGGCTGCAAGCCCCACAAACAGGTCCTCCGCCGATAGGCCCTTGTTGTTTTCGGCATTCGCAATGGCCGACTTTAACGTCTTGCCAAGGTGAAACGCCGCCTTGCGCGCGGTATGCTCCGTCACCCGCAGTGCCTCGGGCACCGGCAGGCCCTGGATCTCGCGGGCCAGGTCGCGCGCCTTCGAGGGCGACATCCGCACATATCTTGTTACCGCATGCACTTCCATCGTTTGCTCCATCAGTCTGTTGCCGTCCAAATCGCCCGGTCACCCGGCATGGGAAAAATCCCACCGTCTGCCAGACTCACCGATACACCCGTCAAAACTTCTCTCACATCCTCCGCCTTGACCCGCGCCACCGTGCGGCCTTCGCGCATCACCACAAAACTCATGCCGGGGCGAACCCCGTGCTCTTCACCCACGTCGATCACCGCGTACCCGATCCCCGGGTTCACATCCACGACGCGCACATCCTGCAACACCTTCGGCGCCAACACGCCAGGGGCGCGTACCACCGGAGGCCGCGGCACTTCCAACTCGACCGGCGTACCGGTCAGAACCGCCATCTGCTCCGTCAACTCTCTAACCTGCTGCCGCAGCAGCGCGTTTTCTTCCGTCAATGCCTGCCAGGCCTCATCATCCTCTTCCACGTCGGCCGGCGCTTCGAGAAGCCGGGCCTCAGCCCGCTCTCTCGCCTCCACCGCCGCGTCGCGCTCGGCCTCAACCTGACGCACCTGCTCGCGCAGCGCGTCCAGCGCCTCCGCATCCGGCTCGGCCGGCACCGCCGACCCGCGGCCCACCGCCATCAGCGCCACCAGCGCCGCCAGCGTCAGGCCACCCATCACCATCACCAGCCACGTCTCGGAATAACCCGCCCGCCGCTCTGGCCTCATGGTGCGTGGATTCCTGTTCACCAAACCACTTACTTCAACGAAACGGTCCGGTCCGTCGTCGCACCGTGCCGGCGGAACGCCCGCGTCGGCGCAAACTCGCCCAACCGGTGTCCCACCATGTTTTCGGTGACAAACACGGAAATGAAATTCTTGCCGTTGTGCACCGCAAAGGTGTGCCCAACGAAGTCGGGAGAAATCATCGAACGCCGCGCCCATGTCTTGATCACTCGCTTCTGACCCGACTGGTTCATCCTGTCGACCTTCAGCTCCAGCTTCGGATCGATATAGGGGCCTTTTTTCAGAGAACGTGCCATCGCTTACTTCCTCTTCTTTCTCGACTGCACAATCAACCGGCTCGACGCTTTCTTCTTCTTACGCGTCACATGCCCTTTCGTCTGCCAACCCCAGGGGGAGACCGGGTGGCCGCCACCGGAGGAACGGCCTTCGCCGCCGCCCATCGGATGGTCGACCGGATTCATCACCACGCCTCGCACGGTCGGGCGGCGACCCAGCCAGCGCGAACGGCCCGCTTTGCCGCTGGTGATATTCTGATGCTCCATGTTGCCCACCTGGCCGATCGTCGCATAGCACTTCACCAGCACCATACGAATCTCGCCCGAAGGCAACCGCAGCGTCGCGTAGTCGCCGTCGCGCGCCATGATCTGCGCGGCCAGCCCGGCGCTGCGCACAATCTGTCCGCCGCGGCCCGGCGTCAGCTCAATATTATGGACCGGCACCCCGAGCGGAATCTTCGAGAGCGGCAACGCATTGCCCACTTCCGGCTCGGCGTCCTGGCCCGCCATCACCTTCATGCCTACCTTCAATCCGAGCGGCGCCAGGATATAACGCTTTTCTCCGTCCGCATAATGCAGCAGGGCAATGCGCGCGGAGCGGTTCGGATCGTATTCGATCGAGGCCACTTTCGCCGGAATACCCAGCTTGTTCCGCTTGAAGTCGATCCGGCGATATCGCCGCTTATGACCGCCCCCGCGGTGCCGAACCGTAATGCGCCCCTGCGCGTTGCGGCCCGCCTTTTTGCGGAGCGGCTCCAGCAGCGACTTCTCCGGTTCGTGCCGGGTGATCTCCTCGAACGAGGAAATCTCCATATGCCGGCGACTGGGTGTCGTGGGTCTGAATTTCTTTAGCGCCATGATGCTTTGCCCGTTTCCCGATTTACGTCAAATCGATCGATTCGCCCTGCTTCAGCGTCACCACCGCGCGCTTCGTCGCCGCGGTGCGCCCGAAGTTCTGCGTGCGTTCCCGCTTCTTCTTTCCCTTGCGGTGCAGCGTGTTCACCTTGGTCACATGCACGTTGAACAGCGCCTCGACGGCCCGCTTGATTTCAATTTTGTTCGCGGCCATATCGACCCGGAACAGATACTGGTTCTCACGCTCCGTCAGCAGCGTGCCCTTCTCCGTCACGAGCAATTCTTTCACGACAGCAAAAGGCTCTTTCACGATGCGCTCTCCTTTCCGACCACCTGCTCCAGTCGCATCTGGATATGCTCCATGGCACTGCGCGTCACGACCAGGCGCGCGTATCGAACCGCCTGGTAGGTATTCAGATCGCGAGCGCGCACCACCTCCACTTTCGGAAGATTGCGCGCCGCCAGTTCGAGGTTGCGGTCCGGCTCGTCGACCACCACCAGGCCATTCGACTCCACGCCCAACTTCTGCAGGCGGGACCAGAGCAACTTCGTCTTCGGCTGATCGAGCACCAGATCCTCCACCACTACCAGCGACCCGTCCTGAATCCGCTCGCTGATGGCACGGGCGAACGCGAGCCGCCCCGCCTTCTTCGTCAGCCGCTTGCTGAAATCGCGGGGTCTCGGCCCGAACGCCACACCGCCGCCGCGCCAGATGGGCGAGCTTCGGTAGCCCGACCGGGCGCGCCCGGTCCCCTTCTGCTTCCACGGCTTGGCACCCACCGCGGCTACCTCGCTTTTGGTCTTCGTGGAGGCGCTCCCTGCGCGCTGATTGGCCCGATAGGCCACCACGGCGTCGTGCAGGGTCTGTCGGCCCCGCTTCAACACCAGCAGCTCGTCGGCGAGTTCCAACTCACCCGTTTTCTGCCCCTGCACATCCAATACGGAAATCTTGCTCATGACTTGGCCGCCTTCTTGATCGACTTGCGCACCAGCACCACGCCGCCGCTTGGGCCGGGTACCGCGCCTTCCACCAGAATGGCATGATCTTCGGGCCGCACCTGCACCACGCGCAGGTTCTGCACGGTGACCTGGCGGTCGCCCATCTGCCCCGGCATCTTCTTGTTCTTGAAGACCCGGCCCGGCCATTCGCGCATCCCGATGGAGCCCGGCGAGCGGAGCGACGATTTGCCGCCATGGCTCGCACGGCCGCCGCCCATGCGCCAGCGCTTCACAACACCCTGAAAGCCGCGCCCCTTGGTCTTTGCCGTCACGTCGACGAATCCGGCGCCATCGAAAAGCGATGCATCCACCGTGTCGCCCGCCTTGACCTCCTCGTCGCCGGCGCCGAGCCGCACTTCGCGCAGGATCCGCGCGCAGGCAGCGCCCGCCTTGGCGAAATGGCCGCGCAGCGGCTTCGTCACGTTCTTCTCGCGTCGCGGCTCGAAGCCGATCTGGGCCGCGTCGTACCCATCGCTTGCCAACGTCTTGCGCTGCACCACGGTGCAGGGGCCCACTTCGATCACGGTCACCGGCGTCTGCACACCGGTCTCCGCATCGTAGACCCGCGTCATGCCGACCTTTCTGCCTAATATGGTATTCATGCCCGTTCCTAAATCTTAATGCTGATATCCACGCCGGCCGGCAGATTGAGCTTTTTCAGCTCGTCCACCGTCTTGGCCGTCGGCCCGATGATGTCGAGCAGGCGCTTATGCGTCCGAATCTCGAACTGCTCCATCGATTTCTTGTCCACGTGTGGCCCGCGGTTCACCGAGTAACTCTCGATGCGCGTCGGCAACGGAATCGGGCCGGCCACCCGAGCGCCGGTCCGCTTGGCCGTTTCCACGATGTCGCCTGCCGATTGATCAAGCACGCGATGATCGTAGGCCTTAAGCCGAATTCGTATCCGCTGACCCGTCATGGTTGCTTCCTCTTCTTCGCTTAACGATTCAACACACTCTGCCGGAGCTCTTCCGGCACTACATCAAATTGAGACGGCTCCATCGAGGAGCTGGCCCGACCTTTACTCAACGACCGCAACGCGGTCGCATAACCGAACATTTCCGCCAGCGGCACGTCCGCCTTCACAACCTGCTGGCCGTCCATCGCCGCAATATCGCGCACCCGTCCACGACGGCTGTTAATGTCCCCGAGAACATCGCCCACACACTCTTCAGGTGTGACGATCTCCAGGTTCATGATCGGCTCGAGGAGAACCGGATCAGCCGCTCTCACGGCCTCACGCAGCGCCATCACCGCTGCGGACCGGAACGCGATATCCGAAGATTCGTCAGGGCGGTTTTCGCCACCCACAACAACGACCTTCACATCCACCAACGGGTAGTTCCCGAGGACCCCGGTTACCAACGCATCGGCGATGCCCTCCTCCACGGCGCGCCGCATGACATGCGGCACCTCCTCAGAAGAAGCCGCGAACTCTACAGGATTGCCGGTGCCGCGCGCAAGAGGGGAAACACGTAAAATTATCCGGGCATAATGACGCTGCCCCGCGATCTCCCGGTCGAAGGTGAAATCCCCTGTATTTACAGCCTGAATCGACTCTCGATAGGCCACCATCGGCTTGCCCGCATTGGCCTGAACCTTGTATTCGCGCAGCATCCGATCCTTCAAAATTTCGAGATGCAGCTCGCCCATGCCCCGGATCAGCGTCTGGCCGGACTCCGGATCGGTCGATATCCGGAAGGTCGGGTCTTCCTCCGCAAGGTTGCGGAGCGCATGCTCGAGTTTTTCCCGATCCGCCTGCGTACGCGGCTCGATCGCCATGGAAAGTACCGGCTCCGGAAACTCGATACTCTCCAGCACAACGGGATGATTCTCCGCGCAGAGGGTATCCCCCGTCGTCACCAGCTTGCTCCCGACCAGCGCGCCGATCTCGCCCGCATAGAGCGTATCCACTTCCTCCCGGCGGTTCGCGTGCAATTGCAGAATCCGTTGCGCCTTCTCCCGCTTCCGCGTGCGGGGCAGAAACACGTTCGCCTGCTTCTTCAGCACGCCGCTATAGACCCGGACAAACGCAAGTTTTCCGACAAACGAATCCATCACAATCTTGAAAACCAGCGCGCAGAGTGGCTCGGCATCGCTCGACGCGCGCTCTTCCGGCTGGCCGCTCTTCGGGTGCGCGCCCTGCACCGCAGGGACTTCGAGCGGAGAGGGCAGGTAATCGACAACCGCATCGAGCAGCGGCTGTACGCCTTTATTCTTCAGCGCCGAGCCGCAGAGCACCGGCACGAATCGCGAGGCGATCGTGGCCCGCCGAATACCGGCCTGAAGCAGTTCGGCCGGCACCTCCACCGCTTCCATGTAGGCGCCCAGCACCTCTTCGTCCAGGTCCGCCACCGCTTCCACCAACGCGGCGCGTGCCACCTGCGCTTTCTCCAAATGCTCCGGCGCAATCTCCCCCTCGACCACCGTCGACCCCTGCGAGGCTTCGTCGAAACTCAACTGGCGCATGCGGACCAGGTCTACCACGCCCGTAAAGTCTTCTTCCTGACCGATCGGG
>SLOV01000208.1 GCA_007132345.1 Kiritimatiellia bacterium | reverse complement strand
GTTTCTTGCGTGGTGCCGACGGGGACGGGGATGCCGGAGGCGCGGAAGGACGCCGCTTTGCCAAGATGCAGATCGGCGGCGATGAGGGTGCGCGTGCACGGCCACCAGATCGCGCCGCCGGGCAGCAGGCAGATGGTTTCACCTGCACAGAGGATCTCATGCATGGACCGCCTGCTCTTTCCTGTTCGCGCGGTCCGCAACCCGCTCAAGCCGGGACGCCGCCTCGCGTACACGCTCTTCCCAACTCTGTGAACTGACCTGGCTGTGGTTCCGTTCCGCCCAGATGGGGAAGGCGAATGGGGTGAGCCGCTCGGTGCGGCGTTCGACAAGCGTGCGTTTGCCGAGCGCGCGCAACAGACCGCCAAGCTGGCGCGCTTCGAGTTGGCGATCGAGCGCTTCGCGGCGCGCCTGCTCGAGCAATAGGTTGTCGGGGTCGTAGCGTTGATAGACTTCAAAGAAGAGGGAACTCGATGCCTGCACGTTGCGCATGCTCTTGCCGCGCCCGGGATAGCCTTGAAAGACAAGGCCGGCGACGCGCGCCACTTCGCGAAAATGGCGGCGGGCCAGCTCGGCGGCATTCAAGCAGGCGTGTAGGTCGTCCATAAAGGCGTCAGCGGCGAGGAAGCGATTCCAGTCGAGATCCTCGAAACATCCTGTGGTGCGACTCAGCAGCTCGATGCCGTAGTCGGTGGCGAACGCCTGAATAGATGCCGGTCGGCTTCGCGAAATTCGATACGCGAGCAGGGCTGCCAGTCCCTCCTGCAAATTGCGCCCGGCAAAGGGGTAGAGGAACAAATGCTCACCTTCGCGGGAGCGGGTGCGCTCGATCAGGAGTTCATGGGGCTCAGGCAAGACCGACCATTGCTGCTGAACGTCGAGGATCGGCTGCACATGGCGCCGCTCGGGTGAAGTTGATTCTGCGTCGCCTGCCAGCTCTTCGCGCACTGCGCGCGCGAGTTGGGAGGAGAGCGGCATACGGCCACCCATCCAGACAGGCACGGCGCCCTGCCCTTTCTTCGCTTTTCGGACGTAAGCGGTCATATTGCGGACGCGAACAAGTTCGAGCATTTTTCCTGCGAAGAGAAAGCGGTCGCCGGGACGGAGCTTGCTCACAAACTGTTCTTCCACTGTGCCGATCGTTCCGCCTTTGAGGAACTTGATGCGTACCGCGCCATCCGCGGCAATGGTGCCGATCGACATGCGGTGCATGCCCGCAATGCGTTTCGATTCGACCCTGCAGTGGCCGTCGCGCAGGACGACACGTTTAAAGTCGGGATATGCGGAGAGCGCTTTGCCGCCGCGTGTCACGAAGTCGAGGGTCCAGGCCCATTCTTCGTCGGTCAGGCCGCGATACGCGAAGGTTGTGCGAACCTCCGCGAGGAGTGCGTCGGGCTCGAAGCCGCCGCCAAGGGCGACGGTGACGAGGTGTTGCGCCAGGACGTCGAGGGGTTTCCGCAAGGGCGGGCGCGCTTCGACGCGGCGCTGCGCGAGTTCGCGGCGGACGGCGGCAAATTCGATGAGTTCGAAGGCATGGGCCGGCACACAGAGCACGCGGCTCGCGGCGCCGGGCTGGTGGCCGCTACGACCGGCGCGCTGCAAGAGGCGGCCGACGCCTTTCGGGCTGCCAACCTGAATCACGAGTTCCACGGGACTGAAGTCGACGCCGAGATCGAGGCTGGAGGTGCAAACCACGCACTTAAGTTTGCCCGCCCGCAAACGCGCTTCGACGGCAAGGCGCAGATCGTGTTCCAGCGATCCGTGATGAAGGGCAAGCTGATCGCTCCAATCCGGACGCGCCGCGAGGATGGCCTGGTGCCAGAGTTCCGTCTGTGCGCGTGTATTCGTGAAGAGCAGCACGCTCGAGGCGGCCTCGATTTCGCGTAGCACTTCGGGGAGCAGGTGCAGGCCGAGATGGCCGGCCCAGGGGAAACGATCCATGGAGGCGGGCAGGATTGTGTCGACCCGCACGGTCTTGGCGTGCGCGCCTTGCACAAGGCGGCGCGGCTCCGATGCGTCGCGTACCAGCAGGACATCGTGCGACTCTTCCAGATTGCCGAGTGTGGCCGACAGACCCCAGGTACAAAGTCCGGGGGAGAGTGTGCGCAGGCGGGCGAGGGCCAGTTCGGTTTGGACCCCGCGCTTGCTGCCCATGAGTTCATGCCATTCGTCGACAACCACCGACTGCACGCCGGAGAAGGTGGCTGGGGCGTCGGCATACGAGAGGAGCAGCGTCAGGCTCTCGGGTGTCGTGACGAGCACCGTGGGCGGTTTGCGGCGGCGAAGGGCGGCGACGACGCAGAGAAGTTCGCCGCGGCGGCCGCGGCCAAGGTGGCGGGCAACCTCGCGATGGAGCCCAAGGCGCTCCAGGCGTGGCTTATGGACAACTTCGAGCACGCCTACTGGAAGCGCATCGCGGACCGCTGCCACGGCTGCGGCGCGTGCGCGTCGGTCTGCCCCACCTGCCATTGTTTCGACATCGTGGACGAGCCCGACGGAACGGAGGGGGGCGTGCGGCGGCGCAATTGGGATACGTGCCAGGCTGCCATTTTCACGATGCACGGCTCTGGGCACAACCCGCGCGGCACGCAGAACGCGCGGTTTCGCCAGCGTGTGATGCACAAGTTCGGGATTTACCCTGAGCGGTTTGGTGAGATCCTCTGCACGGGTTGTGGTCGTTGTGCGCGTGCGTGTCCGGGGGGGATGGATTTGCCTGAGATTTTGGCGGAGGTGAGTCGTTTGGCGAGCGAGTCGGCGGGAGGCGCGGCATGAATCTCTACACTCCACATACGGTGCGCGTCGCGGAGGTCATCGACGAGACCGTCGACACTCGGACGTTGCGGCTTGAGTTCAAGGATCCGGCGGTGGCCGAGAGTTTCGCGTTCAAGGCGGGGCAGTTCGGTGAGTACTCGGTGTTTGGCGCGGGTGAGTGTACGTTTTGTATTGCGTCGCCGCCTACGCGCAAGGGTTACATCGAGTGCAGCTTCAAGAAGGTGGGTAAGGTGACGGCGGCCATGCGTCAGCTCGAGGTGGGCGACACGATGGGGTTCCGTGGGCCGTACGGCAATTTCTTCCCGTTGGAGAAGATGGAGGGCAAGAGTTTGCTTTTCATCGCGGGTGGGATCGGCTTGGCGCCGGTGCGTTGTGTCATTTGGAACGCGCTCGATTGGCGCGAGCGTTTCAAGGACGTGACGATTGTCTATGGGGCGCGTAGTGTGGGCGACCTCGTCTACCGGCGCGAGCTGGCCGAGTGGGACGCCCGGCCTGATGTGAAGTTGTGGCAGACGGTCGATCCGGGCGGCGAGACGCCGGATTGGAAGGGCGAGATCGGTTTCGTGCCGAGCATCGTGGAGAAGGCGGCCCCGAGCGCCGAGGACGCCTACGCCGTCGTGTGCGGCCCGCCCATCATG
>SLOV01000250.1 GCA_007132345.1 Kiritimatiellia bacterium | reverse complement strand
CGATGGCGCAATGCTGGCCATCATCCGAGGGGGTTGCGGCTACGGGATGCCCCCCGAGTGGATATGAACTCAACTCGGCAAGGTCGCACTCCGCGATCATATCTGCTTCGAGAAACAAGGCCTTCTCGATCCCTTTTTCCGCCAGAAAGGCGGGGCCCAGAAGTCGTAGTAGATGAAATGAGGGCATGCCCAGATCCGCCAACTGTGAACGTTCCAGCATTTCGGACCCGTCCGCAAGAATGAGCTCGTGAGGGCTGCAGATCGCCTTGCATGCTTCGATATCGGAAGTGGAAAAGTTGTCTGGGTGTAGCAAGAGCAGGGTCCATCTGTCCGCAGAGTTTGCCGCCACAGACCGGAGCGTAACCGCCGCATGCTTTGCGTAGGGTCTATTCGCAACTACAACAGCCGTGCGTGCCATGGTCATTCTTCTACTATTTCTTTATTAGGACTACGATGGATGAAAACTAGGGATGGCAGTATGCCCATCGCGACGAGGTGAGGCAATAGTTAGAGACATGGTCTCGTCGTGGGGAAAGGGCGGACAGCGCAGACGCAGAGCCGTGATCAGCAGGAGGAACACCGCTGGCTTTCGTCAAGTGTAAAGTTGATTGATAATAATGTTGATTCGGGGCCATCGCGGGCGCTATGATCCACAAGCTGGTTACTGCTTCGGCTCTTAAGAAGTTGGTTGGTCCAAAGGAGGTTGCCATGCGTGCGGGTCGTTTTCTATGTCTTTTCGTTCTCTGCCTTTCTCTTGGGTCTCCAGCCTGGTCCGGTATCAATGAGGGCCTGATCCTCCACTTTGACTTCGAGGACTTCAACGGAGCGACGATCCAGGATCGATCCGGGAATTCAAACGATGGTTTGGTCTACAACGTCGTGCCCATATCTGGAACGCCATCGGGGAACGGGTATGAGTTTGACGGGCTAACCTCCTACATTGAAGTTCCAGGTAATGCATCGCTGGGGGTCTCTAATGTATCGGTAACGGCCTGGATACGGCCCGAGAATTTGAATGTTGGAATCTTCCACAACAATACGATTTTTTCTACCCAAGATGCGCTCGGGGTGAATGGTGGATTTGGTTTTGCAGCCGGTCGAGTATATGACCTTAGCATGGGAATGCGAACATCCACGGGGGCGGGACTTTCATTCGTTGCCGAAAATGCATTCAGTGAAGCAGATGTAGGCCAGTGGCACTTTGTCGCATTCACCTATAGTTATGCGAGCGGCACTCACACAGTGAAGCTATACCTTAATGGGTCCCTGCTCGGAAGTTACAGCAACCCAGGAGCCGCTCCTGCCTATAACGGACAACCGGCTTTCATTGGCTCCAATTATGACGGGCGCGCACCCGGGGGTGCGCTCCCTCGAGAATTCGTTGGCGCGATGGCCGATTTGCGGGTGTACGACCGTACGTTGTCAGACACGGAGGTTGGCGAACTGCATGAACTCTCGGCGATACTGCCAGATAGCGACGCGTTGGTACTGCACTATGATTTTGAGGGTTTTGACGGGAGTACGGTTCCCGATTTATCTGGGAACGGCAACCATGGCATTGCTTTCTTTCTTAATTCAGTCCCCGAGACACCCTTCGGTAGCGGAGTCTACTTTGATGGTTTAACTTCATACATAGAAGTACCAGGCAACTCGTCACTGTATATGTCCAACTCAACAGTTTCGGCGTGGGTTAAGCCGGAAAACCTCGATGATACCTTAAACAATGCCGTGATCTTCTCTACAGAGGAGTTTAACGGAAATCGCGGTGGGTATGCCTTTGCAGTAGGTGTAGGCTATAGCATGAATATGGCAGTAAGAAGTTCTGTGATACCTGGAACTGGGTTCAATGCCCCTTCGGTTTTCAGTGTTTCTGACAACAACAGGTGGACGCACATAGCGTTCACTCACGCCTATGATGGATCACAGCACACTGGAGCTTTCTATATAAACGGACGGTTAGTGTACACAGAAACCAAAACAGGGCCAGCACCCCATTATGATGGCCAGGTAGGGCTGATCGGCACTAATTATGAAGGCCGTCCGCGTGGGTTCTCGTTCAGGCGCGAGCTAATGGGCGTAATGGCGGATCTTAAAATATATTCACGTGCGCTAACCCCGGATGAAATATTCGAGGTTTCTGGTCGAATCGGCGCGGCGGTAATCTTCCCCGCGGTGGAAGTATGCTGGAACGCAGTTGTTGGTGAGATGTACCAACTCCAAGCCGCCAGTGATCTTACCATGAATGAATGGGAAGACTTTGGGTTGCCCATTGAGGCTACGAACACATTTCAATGTGTGCTTGATTCGACCAGGGATGCGCCAAATAAGGTCTATCGGGTCGAGCCTGTGAATCACGAGTGACTCACCTACCGATTTCTCGGCTGGCTACTCGTGGAATGAGCAGTCAGTGAGCAGAGGCGTTAACACTTGAGTTGTGGCTTGAACGACTGAAGTCATGCTGAATAAGGCGACAGCATCCACGCGCGCTTGCTTGCCCATGGTTTCGCGTAGGTCTGTGTTACGGCATAGCCTTAAGAGGTTTTCGTCGAATTCCTCTGAACAGGCGGGGTCGAAAAGAAGGCCATTGTCGCCTTCGCGGACGACCTCGGCGATGCCTCCGAGGCGGGCAGCAAGGATGGGCAGTCCGCAGGCCATGTTGTGAACGAGTGCACCCGTCATGTGGAAATGATCTGATGCATGGCCTGCACGCATCACCAGGCCGATGTCTCCCGCGTTTAGCGCCTTGTTCACGTCGGCACGGTCCGGCAGCCACCCGGTTAAGGTGACTCTGTCGGCGAGGTCCAGCGTGCGGACCATCTCCTTAATCCTGTTCATGTCCGGGCCGTCGCCGATGAGCAGGAACTTCAGTCCAGGCTGAATATCGCGGAGACGAGCGAGTGCCATCAGAATGCGGTCATTTCCTTTGTTGGGGTGCAGAATCCCGTGATGCACAAGAACGATGTCCTCTTTCTTAAAGCCAAAGGCCTTGCGGCACGATTCCTTGTCGAGCGGGCGGAAGATTTCCGTGTCACATGGGTCGTAGATGGGCCTTACCCTATCCGGAGAAATGCCATGTTCCATTAAGTAATTCCTGGTCGTGCGCGCCCGGGTGATAACAAGTGCGGCGGTTCTCCAGGAGCGTAGATCGAAGTTGCGAATCCAACGGCCCGCTGGGCGGAGAAGGCGATTGGGTGTCAAATAGATGTCCACGAAAAAGTCCGCAACCGTGATAACGTAGTTCCGTCCAAAGAATCGATGTGTGATCCATGCGGCAAAAGGAATCGCCTCATCCATGTAGACGCAGTCGATATCTTGCCGACGGGCATGGCGCGCGATGAAGGGTAGCGATAGGATCCATAGTAACGTTTTAAGAAACTTGTCGAAATTGGAGGTTCTCCGCACTCGGAAGGGTAATGCGTGAAGTGTTGCATGGTTGCGAATCGATTCAGGAATCGCTCGTTCGCTCTTCATTCCGTAATAGTGTACGTCTACAGACTGTGATAATTCCTCAATCAATTGCGGCAATGCGTGGAAAAGTTCGGCGTGCTCGGCCGCGCCATATCGAAACCAGAAGGCCAGTTTCGGCTTTCGCGGTGGGGCGGTCATTCCTGGTCCTGGAAAATGATGCGGCTGCCATCGAATGAGCAGGAAAAATCGACCTCTTGAAGCTCACCGAGAGCCTTCCGAACGGCGGCCTGGTCATCGGGTGGCACCGAAAGCAAAAGAAATCCGCGGCCTCCCGCGCCCAGGAGCTTTCCTCCGGTGGCACCCGCCCGGCGTGCCGCCATGTAAAGGTCGTCAATGAAGGAATTGCTGATGCCAGTGGACAGTGTCTTCTTCAGCGTCCATGATTCGTGAAGCAATTCGCCAAATGCCTGCATGGGTTGATCCGAAAGGAGGATGGTCTCCGCCTCGTCCGCCATCTCCCGCATGCGAAGCAGTGTGGCTTCGTTGCTGGCCAGGTTGCTTTGCTGGCTATTCAGGATATGGTCGGCAGATTGCTCCAGTCCCGTAAAAAACATCAGGCAATGCTGTTCAATCTCCTGGATGCGGCTTGCTGTGAGCGCAAGCCGATTCACCCGCACCTGATTTCCGGGGCCATACTCAATGCGCAGAAAGCCACCGTAGGCCGCGGCAAACTGATCTTGATGCCCCCCTGGGTCGCCGACGCGCGTCCGTTCGACGAGGATGGCCTCTCTCGCAAGATCCTCGGCCGTGACACGATGGCCAAGTAACGTGTGTAAAGCGTGCAGCAGTCCGACGGTAAAAGCGGAAGATGAGCCCAGGCCGGTCCGCCCCGGCAGATCGGAGACATGGGAGATTTCGATGCCGGGCAATGGGTGATGCAGCAGCAGGCACTCTCGTACCAGCGGATGCTCGAACGCTTCGGGGGTCAAGACGGACTCCGTCTTGGCATAACTGGCGCGAAAGCGATGCGAAAAGAACGGGCTGAGCCTGTGAATCGAGATGTAGCAGCTTTTGCGAATGGTGGTGGAAAGAGTGACGCCACCGTGTGCCTGATAGAAGGCGGGGAAATCGGTGCCGCCTCCAAAGAAACTGACCCGAAAGGGTGTGCGGGAGATGATCATGCTAAAGAAATGTTGCCTGTCAGAACATTCTCCACAAACCGATGAACCACATCAATGGTCCTCGGAACGGGAAGGAGATTCTTGAGCTTGTCCACATTAATTTCGTAATGCTCCACTGGCAAGTCCGCTGTCTCGCCGGGCATCTGGGCGTAGGGGATAAACGAAGCGACGTCGCGAAGCGAAATGACACCATCGCCAGCAAGGTTGAAGCACTCATTCCGGTGCGGGAGCTCCAGTAGCTGGAAAAGCAGGGTGGCCGCATCGTCGCAGTTCTGATACTGATAGGCAGAATCAGGATGAACGCGAAGCGGATGCCCTTTGAGCAAATCGTAGACGGAATTCTTTCTCAGACCCGGACCGACAAACCCGGCCATGCGCACGATCAGCCAGTTGGCCGCATTCCACCGGACGAGTTCTTCCGCCATCCACTTGTGCTGCCCGTAGCGAGATAAGGCTGCCGGGTCGATGGCCGCCTCTTCATGGTTTGCACTGGGGTTCGCTTTGTCCGCATACACATCCACGGAGGAGAGAAAGAGATAGCGGTCAAAAGAAAAGGTGTGAAGAGAGTGCGCAACGCTGCGCACGGAAAGATCGAAATCGAGCAGGGGATCCTTTGCGCTCAGGTACTTCTTCGAGTTTCCGTTCGCGTTGATGATCAGGTTCCAATGCTGGCAGGCACACTTCTCCAGATCCGCTCTACCGGCGGCAGTCGCGGCCCACCCGAAATCGGATGCCGCACGAACAATGGCCGATCCAATGAATCCGTGGCCTCCGAGAATGAGACAATCCCGATTCATGTCATGATTCCATACATTCCTTATGGCAGTATTGTCTCAATCGTTTCGCGTTGCGTCGGTTAGCGTGCGCGGGGGGTATATGCCAAGAGCCAGTGCCAACTCCCATCGCAAGATTCGAGAAGATGTGGGCGCGATCGTCCAAGGAAACCTTTGGTGTCCGTTCACAGCCATCCGATTGGCGCTAACTCCTATCGGTAGTATCGTAGGCCCGTTGTCCATTATCTTGTGCATATCAATGGCCCCATGCGGCGTCGTGTGGGACTGTTCCTGTTGAGAGTAAGATTGCCACGTATTGGAGAAATAGCGAGAGGATATTCCGCTGTCAGAATGCCTACCGGTGACAGCTGATTGCCTGCAACGCATTTCATGATTTTAGATGCCCATGCTCAAGGGCGATTCGCCCAGTGTGCATTTTCTGCGAGGGTGAGATTTAATCGATAAATGGAAATGTAGTGCTTTGGAGCCCTGAAGGAGTTGCTTCGCACGCCTTTTTGCTTGCATGTCGCTGCGTTTGACATCGAAATCCAGTATATGGATCAGCAAGAGCAGATAATGGCCTGGCCATGGGATTGAATTCGTAATGGAGATCTACAGTCTGATCATGCCTATGTATGGTGGCTCCAGGTTTGCCCGCCTGGCCGTGGACAGCCTCATTCGGCATTCGTCCATGCCCGCTCGCCTTCTGCTTGTCGTCGAGCCGGCCAATACGGAGGAGGACGATGCATGGTTGCGGAGTCTTCCCGATGCGTGGCCTGGCCCTTTACGGATCATGCGAAACCCTGAACGGCTCGGCTACTATGCAACCGTCAACCGCGGTGTCCATGCATGCGAGACCGATATGGCGGTGATCTTCACGACGGACCAGGTTGCTGCCCCGGAGTGGGACCGATGCCTGCTCGAAGCAGTGAAACCCCGGCGCTTCGTGACGGGGCGGCTGGTCGAGTCCGGAGCGAACTTGATCGCCGACGGGAATCTTTGGAAGAATTTCGGTTATCAGCCCGAAGAGTTTGACGAGCAGGCCTTTGTTCACTACTGCCGGACTTTCCAACCTGACCGCTGGTTGGACTTGCCCCGGCATTACATTCCAATGGCATTCCACGTAAAAGACTTCATTGATGCCGGGATGTTTCGCGAAGTGTGGGACACGGGTAACGCCAAAACCACCAGAGAAGATTTCGACTTCTTTCTCCGCGTCCACAGACTTGGATTCGAACTGGTGGAGGTTCAGAAACCCTTGTCGTATCACTTTCAAAGTGGGTCGCGCAAAGGGCGCTTCCGGTATTCCTTCTTGAATGCAGTCTACCCTTACGGGTTGAAGCACGTGCATCGTTGGTTGACCGGGTATGTTTCCCCTTACAATGCCCTCTGGGCGCAAGGGGCAAGGGTTCCCGAGACTTGACGATGCCATCGGTGGATCCCTGCCCGGTGAGTTCGGCAGGATTTATCTGTCCGGTTTTGAAAGGATGACCTCCATGGAGTCGCCCCTGCCTCGTGCGTTCGCCGCAACCGCGAGTACACGGGAGAAGGGGCTGCCGACTTTGCGGAGGTCGAGGAGATAATCCCAGGGCCGTGCCGCTCCTGCGTCGATGCGGTAGCGGGCCGATTGGCCGAAGTCGTACCAACGCCCGCAACAACGGGCTGACGCAACCGAAAAACCGGCTCGTTCCGCCAGTTGGGTGATGCCTCGCAAGCTGTAAATGACCGTGTGTCGCGGGACTTCGAGTGGATGCCAGTAGCCCGCGAAGTGGTGCCTGCCCCAGGCGCCCGCGTTCGGCGTGCGAATCACCCAAGCTCCGCCGGGCTTCAACGCCCGCAAAGTCTTGGCGAAGACACCGGCCGGAGGCTGCAAGAGATGCTCGATGACCTGGTTCATCACAAGGACGCCGACGCTTTCGTCTTCAGACTGAAAGTCCTCCCAGGTGCCGGGCTGTACCGCGATGCCTGCCGCACGCGCTCGTTCGACCGCTGCTTCGTCCATCTCGAAGCCGCTCACGCTGCGACCAAGGCCCTGCAAGTAGGCGAGGAACTGACCGGTCCCTGTGCCGATCTCTACGATGGGGTCGGGGCTGCCCTTCGGAACTGCCGGGAAGAAGTAGCGGGGGAGTGCTCGATGATACCACTTCACAGCAGGGTCTGCGGCGTGGGCGGGGTAATCGGAGGGATAAGCGGTTTCGGCGTCCCATCCGGGGGCCCAAAGTACGACTGTGCCGCAGTCGGGGCAGGCATCGAGTGTGTACACATCGTCGCGGGAGAAGAAGCGGTCCGGGGAGCGGATTGCATCCAGTTGCATCTGTGCGCCACAGCAGCCACAGCGAACCCGGTCTTCGACCCATGGCACGGCACCGGGTGCGCTTTCGTTTTGGGTGTCAGACTCTGACATCTCGGCTCTTTCGTGCCTCGCGGAACCAGTCGGCGGTGCGTTGAACGCCTTCCCGCAACGAGGTGTCGCAGGAGAGGCCGAGGGCGCGCAGACGGGTGACGTCGAAGATCTTGTCGAGTTGGCCATCGGGTTTGGTGGTGTCCCACGTCAGGCGGCCTTTATAACCGGTGACTTCCGCAATGGTTTCGGACAGCTCGCGAATGCTTGTGCGCGTGCCGCTGGAAAGATTGATCGGCTCGCTCGAATCGTAGTGCTCGAAGAACCAGGGAATGAGCCGGGCCACATCCCCGGCATAGACGAAGTCGCGGGTCGGGCGGCCGGAGCCGTAGCAGGCCACTTCCGGGAGTCCCGCCTCCTGCGCTTCGATGAAGCGGCGGATCAGGGCGGGAATGACGTGTGAATACTCTTCGTTGAAGTTGTCGTACTCCCCGTACACGTTGCCGGGAATCAGCACGACGCTGTTGAAGCCGTGCTGACGGCGGTAGGCCTCGGACTGGATCAGGGACATCTTCTTTGCCGTGGAGTAGGGCGCGCTCTCGGGCTGCGGCATCCCATTCCACATCTGGTCCTCGCCGATCGGCGAGGTGGCGTGCGCCGGATAGGAGCAGCCGCCCATGAAGGTCATGAACTTCTTCACGCCGTGCTCGAAACAGGCCTGGAAGGTCATCAGGTTGATCAGGCTGTTCTCGTAATAGAAGTCGGCCGGATAGTTGCGGTTTGCGATGATGCCCGCCACCTTGGCCGCGAGGTGCAGGACGGCGTCCGGATCGATGTCGCGCAGCATGGCCGCGGCGGCGCCGGGCACAAGGAGGTCATAATCCGCGCGGCCCACGGCAATCACCTCGGCCCCGCTCTCCTGTTCGAGAACGGGCACGATATGCCGCCCGAGGAAGCCCCGGGCGCCGGTGATGAGGATGCGGTGGAAGTGAGTCATGTGAAAACCGGGTGAAAGAAAACCTTTGTCGCGAGCCTTGTCGTGAGCTTTGTCGACACTCCGGCGCTAGGTCTTGTCGGAACTTTGCCGTCTTGCGCGCTCCCGCGATTTCTGGGACATGGACATGGTCATAGCTGAAATCCTCTCAAGCAGGTTCTTCCAATTGGCCACTTCGTCATCGGGAAGCTCATTCTTGACCCTACACAGATCGAGCCGCGCTGCAAGTTTGATGGCGGCTTCATGAGCGGAGGCGCAAAACCGTGACTGGTCCTCCTTCGAGAAACGCCCATTGCCTTCTGCCAGATTCAACACGAGGCTTGTCAGTAGTTCATCCAATCTCCGGAAAGTTTGCGTGTGCAGATGGGCAAAAGATTGTGACGCGGAGAACTCGGAGGCGAGATGAAGCGATGCCTGATACACCTCGAGCTCTTCATGGTGAAATCGCCGATGTCCTTCACTCGCGTACTCTGCCTGATCCTCTCGAACCGCCCGGCGCGGGGTGATCCATGACCTGCGAAGCCCAATGAGCATACGGAGGACGGACCCGAGCGCTTCCTTCTCTCCCTCGGTTTGTGTCTCATCAAGAAGACCTTTGATACAGGCCAGATCGAGGCAAGCCGCGCATTCCAGGGTTGAGCCAACCGCGTACTCCAAGCTTCGAATCTTCATTGCCGAAAAGCTCGCGCTGGCCATGGCAATCCGCTCAACAATGCTTTCAGCCGCACGACTCAACTGGTCGCACACGGCATGTTTCCGGTCCCAGTCGCTTGACCAGTCCGCTGCCCTGGCATTGAACTCGAGCGCTTCCTGGTACACCACAAGCTTTTCGTGGCTAAAGGGCATGGTCTGGATCGACAAGGATCACGACAAGGCTCACGACAAAGATGATCGGGCCATGTTCTCTGCTTGGGGGAATCTATCAATAATACTCCACATTCGCATGCGGAATTGTCCAGTGCAGGGTCTTGAGACCTGCATGCAGGGAACGCAGTCCGTCGTCCCACCCCACCTTGGGTTCCCAGCCAACCTCTTGAATACGCTTGAAGGAGATGAAGTAGTTCCGCTTATCGGGATCCTCGCGTAGATCGGTGAAGTGGAGATAGCAGCCGGTCAGCTCGGCCACCTTCTCGGCCAACTCGCGCTTGGTCTTGTTCATGCGCTCATGCCCCACGTTGTAGGGGCGTCCCTTCATGCGCTCGAAATTCTCAATCGTGTAGATCATCACGTCCGCCACATCGGTGACGTGCAGGAAGGAGCGCTGAAAGTGGCCCTCGAAAACGACCAGGAAGCCTTGGCGAATGGCTTTCCAGACGAAATCGTTCGGCATGAGATCGAGCCGCACGCGCCCGGCCAGACCGAAGACCGTGGTGAAGCGATAGGTGACCACGTTAGGCTTCTGGAGCAGCTCCTGCTCGGCCTTCACTTTGGTGAGGCCGTAGACGGAAATGGGCTCCTGCGGGGTGTCCTCTCCGCATAGCCCTTCAACCGGGTTGCGGGTTCCGTAGCCGCTGGTGGTGTTGGGGTAAATGTAGCCCTGCGAAGGATCGCGCAATTCGTCGATGAGCAGCGCGGCCTCGTAGTTGATTTCCCATGCCTCCTTTTCGCGCTGTTTACAGAGCGGCGCGCCGACAAGCGCCGCAAGGTTGACGATGAAATCGGTGCCTTCGAGTGCGGCGCGCACCGCCTCGCGGTCGCGCACATCCCCGGTGATACATTCGAAGTTGGGATGAACGAAGTGAGGCAGCAGGCAGGTCTGCTGGTAAGAGAAATTGTCGAAGGCCCGCACGCGATAACCGCGTTCAAGCAGACGTGGAACGAGGGCGCTGCCGAGATAGCCGGCGGCGCCGGGAATGAAGATGGTTTTCGGGGTGCTCATAAGTGACCAAGGTAGAAGGGAACAGGAGTCGCTGTCAATGGGGGGCAAATTCCGTGCTTGAATCCATCAGGTTGCCTGAATACCATTCGATATGGGTTCGGCATTGTATGCGCCGCCCAGTATATGGATAGAGGTGGAGGTGAATTTTTCATGGATGTTCCAGCAGCCAGCGATCTCATGACACGAAAGACGGTGACGCTCAGTCCGGAAATGAGCATTCAGGCGGCCATTGCGCTCCTGCTCAAAAACCGGATCTCCGGTGCGCCGGTGGTGGATGCCGAAAAGAAGCTGGTCGGTGTGCTCTCGGAGAAGGACTGTCTGCGCATCTTCGCGAATGGCGCCTATAACATTCTGCCCGGCGGCGTTGTGGATCACTATATGTCGAAAGAGGTATTCACGATTCCCGAAAATGCCGACCTGTTCACGATTGCGGACACGTTCCTGAAGCACCCGTTCCGCAGATTGCCGGTGGTCGACGCAGAGGGCCGCCTCATCGGCCAGGTGAGCCGGAGGGACGTTCTGACGGGTAGCCGCGACATATGGGCCAAGACACCCAATAAGCCGTGGACCGACGCCAAGTATCTCACGGACCAGATCAAGGCCGCCCTTTCCGGACCCACGCCTGGAGATTCGACGCGCGGGCATACCCCCTAAAAAGGGGCTGCACGTCCGCGCGGGAATCTGTTACACCCTCGCCTTTCGATGTCCGGTTGCGTCCCCTCCGACGCCGCCGGGGAAGGGAGTTCTATGTCGGGTCACAGCAAGTGGGCAAATATCAAGCATAAGAAGGCGCGGGCCGATGCGAAGAAGGGCAAGATCTTCAGCAAACTCGCCAAGGAGATCATGGTGGCGGCGCGCGCTGGCGGCGGCGACCCGGCCGCGAATATCACGCTGCGGGCCATCTTGGATAAGGCCCGCTCCTACAACATGCCTGCGGATAACATCGAGCGCGCCATCAAGAAGGGAACCGGCGAAGGAAGCGAAAACGTTGTTTTCGAGGAGTTGGTCTACGAGGGGTACGCGGCCGGCGGCGTCGCGATCCTGGTCGGCGTACTGACCGACAACCGTAACCGCTCTGCCGCCGAGGTGCGCAGCGTCTTCACGAAACAGGGCGGTAATCTGGGGGGCGTTGGCTCCGTGGCCCATCTGTTTCAGCGGCGCGGACAGCTCTTTGTGGATGCTGAAGGCGCGGAAGAGGACCGCCTGATGGAAGTCGCTCTCGAAGCTGGAGCGGACGATATGCAGCGCGATGGCGATTCCTTCGAAATCCTGACGCCGCCCACCGACTTTATGGCCGTTTCGGACGCGGTGAAAGGCGCGGGCTTCACGGTGAGCAGTGCGGAATTGACGTTCCTGGCCGAAACCGAGGTGCCGGTCAGCGACCCTGCGCAGGCGAAATCGTTGATGCGTTTTCTCGAGGCGCTCGAAGATCTCGACGACGTGCAGAACGTCTATTCCAATGCCGACATCGACGACGCCCTGCTGGATGACAGCGAATAAGGGGCTTGTGGGTGGCATCTGCCTACAAGGTATTGGGCGTCGATACGTCGCTACGCAGTTCAGGCGTCGGTGTGGTGCAGGCCCAGGGGAACGTGCTGCGCGCGATTGAGTATAGCTGCATCCGGAATCCCGCGAGTCGCCCGCATTCCGGGTGTCTGCGCACTCTGCACGCAGAACTCAACGCCCTGATCGAGCGGACTCAACCGGACGCCGTAGCGATCGAAGGCGTTTTCTACTGCAAGAATGTGCGCACCGCGGTGACGCTCGGGCAGGCGCGAGGGGCCGTGATTGCGGCCTGCGCCCTGGCGGGGCTGCCGATTTTCGAATATTCGCCGCGTAAAGTGAAGCAGGCCTTGTCCGGCTCCGGCGCCGGGAGCAAGCAGCAGGTCAGTCGCATGGTCCAGCAGATCCTCTCCCTCAACGAGACACCGCAGGAGGATGCGGGCGATGCCCTGGCCATTGCAATCTGTCACCTGCACCATCGCACGTCAGTCGCCGCACTGGCCCCGACGCCGTTGTGATATGCCGTCGCCTGTGGCGCATCCTATTTTGTGCGATGTGCGCACATCCATGGCGTAGGACGGGTTCACAACCCGTCCATCCGGTGCATAAGCTCTGCACTTCTGGGCTTCGGGGGACGGGATACGATCCCGTCCTACTTTGCCGGATCCTGAATGGATCAACACGCCCACCGGCAGTGGCGTGGCCGTGCGGGACGATTTGCGGATCGCCGATGATGCGACCCCGCGTTAGGGTGGACGATTGGCTCACTAACAGAATAGAGGTGTAACATGGTGAAATTCCAACTGAAGTGGGCCGCCGTTGCGGCCCTTGTTCGAATCCTCGGGGTCTGGGGCATTCTTTGTGGGGCGGCGCTGGCGGCATCGGCGGAACCCCTCAGGG
>SLOV01000053.1 GCA_007132345.1 Kiritimatiellia bacterium | reverse complement strand
GGAGCGGATGGGGTGTCCGCCGCCGCCATAAGCACGCAACACATCCTCCCCGTTGGGCAATTCCAGCCACTGAAATTGCTCCTGGGGACCCGCCGTGGCACTGACAGGCGACAGCGCGTCGGATGCAGAGGCGGCGCTCACGTAGAGACCGTTCGAGGCCTTGAAGCTCACGAGGCCCGGTCCGGTGTGTTCGATCACGAACGCGTCATCCTGGTCGCCGGTGTAGGTGGCAAGGTCGGCCCGAAGATCCCCGTTGGCGCTTACGAATTTGCCCTGGCCCCTGTCGAAAATTCCGACGGTCGAACCATGAGGCGGAATCGTGGGCGAGCCCTTCGCCGGCCAGGTCGCGGCGGGATCGTCGGGTCTCCAGACAACCCCGGCTCTCTCCAGCCGGTAGGCAAGTCCGGGCAACTCGTCGTCGTTGGCCCCGAGCCACTGGAACTGCAACCAGCCCGTGTGATGCACCTCGAAGACCGCGTTGTAGGAGCGGTCGCCCTCGATCGTCGGGTCGGGAACCGTGTCGCCGGGCCAGAATTCCGTGCAGAGGGTCGCGGGATAAGACAGGCTTGTCTTGAAGCGGTTGAGACATTTCTCGATGCTTTCCAGCGCCTCGTAGCCATGCCAGGCAACGGCCGCATTGCTCCAGTCGACGCCCCGGGCTTCCACGTACTTCACCGCGTCACTCGCTGCGCCCTCGTTCGCGAACCCCATATACGAAAAGAGCAGGATCATGGTCTCCGGCGCTGCCGCGCGAATGGTCTGGTACATGAGCACCTGGTTGTCCCAATCCTCCGGCGTCCAGTGCCCGGCGGTGTACGCCACCGGCTCGTTTTTCGCCTCATACAGGACGTGGGTCTCGTCCTTGTAGCGCGGCCCGTAGAAATTCCAGAAATCGAGGATGAACTGCATGTCGTGGATCTGGCCGTTCTCGCCGTTGCAGCCGATGGTGATGATGAGGTAGAGGCCGGCGCGGGCGCACCGTTCCACGAGGATATCGCAGTACTCGGCATTATAGCCCACCGGATGGGGGTTCTCGGACGAATCCCCCTCCAGGTAAAGGTGCAGCGCATTGAAGCCGTAGTCCCGGACCAGGGCGTCAAGCGATTCCTGCGTCGGCAGGACCCTGGCCTGGCTGCCATAGGGGTCGCCGCCGTCCCATGAGAGGCTCACGCCGCGCAGCAACGTGTCTTGGTCGCTGAGCAGGCGGTTAAAGCCCAGACGGCTGTCCACGTAGGGCCGTCCGCGGGCCGCGCGGGACTGGAGCGGGCTGAGCGCGAGCAGACCGGCCAGCGAACAGAGCAGAAACGACGGGGCGATGAAGGTGCGATGCATGGGAAGCGTCCTTTCGGTTTCTCGAAGCATGAATGTTATCGATAACAAGTCTGGCGGCGCGTGTCAACGCGAAGAATCGGAAAGATCGGAGCTCGGGCACATTTCCGATGAGGGCGGCGACGTGGGCGGCCCATGAGGCGCAGGGGTCTCACGCCCGTCTTGAAGTCCGCCTCTTCGGCTTGGAGGCGCCCGCGACTGCAGACTTGCCCGGCGGCGCCGTGGAGGAACGGACCTGGAGTTGAGTGGGCAGTTTCTGATGCAGAACCGCGGCCGGTCCGTTCGTCTGGAGGACATCGAGCAGGTAGCGAGCCGCGACCGTGCCGAGGCTGGCCATCGGTTGCGCAACCGTCGTCAGCGCGGGCACGAAGTCGGCCGAACTCCCGAGGTCATCAAAACCCGCAACCGACAGATCCTCGGGAACCCGAAGGCCCAGGGACCGTGCCGCGTCGATGACGCCATAGGCCATCAGGTCGTTTGCCGCAAAGATCGCGGTCGGTGGGGCGGGCCTGGACAGCCATTCCATGGCAAGGTGATGGGCCTTTCGCGTTTCGTATTCACCTGGGCCGATCCACTGCTCCATCACCGGCACCTTGTGTGCGGCCAGGGTCTTCCGAAACGCCTGTTCCCGTTGAGCAGAATCCCGGCCCTCGCGCCAGCCCTGGATAAACCCGATCCTGCGGTGCCCAAGATCCAGCAAGTGCTCGGTCATGGCGCGCGCGCCGCTGATGTTGTCGACGGCGACATAGCTGATGGCCTGGCGGCCCAGCGAACTGCCCACAACAATCAGGGGCATGGCCAGGTCGGCGAGGATCTTGGGGAACCGCTCCTTCTGGCCTGGCCCCACGATGACCAGGCCGCCCACGCGCCGCTGATGGCAGAGGTTGACGCACTTCAGAGGGTCATTGAAGTCCTCGGACTCCAAGTCGAAGAGAGAAATGTGATAGTGCGTTCCCGCCAGCACCTGCTGCATGCCCTGGACGATCTGCCCAAAGTAGTAATGACCCACGTATCCGCGAAAGGAGACGACAACGCCGAGCTGGAAGGCGTGCTTTGCCCTCAACTGGCGGGCGATGAAGTCGACGTGGTAGCCCAGTCGCTGGGTCGCTTCCAGCACCTTCTCCCGAGTGGCCGCGGAAACGGACTGACTCTCGCGAAGCGCCCGGGATACGGTCATGGCGGAAAGACCGGTATCCCGCGCGATGTCATCCATCGTGACTTTCTGGCGTCCTTGGTTCCGCATCGCAGCCTGCCTAGCACCGCGCCCTCTGCCTGTCAACGACTGCGAGGCTTGGGGGGGCGCGGTTCTCTCCGGCTCCCAATACAGACCAACCCAAGGTGCGCGGCCTGGAAGTCTGGCCGGTTCCAGACCTGACTCCGCCGCTCCTGTAGATTGGAATGGAAGACGGTTTGATGCACATTGAATGGACGGAATCCGCTTCGGTCTTTGATCTATACGCGATCAATGAAAGCCGAATAGCCTCAGCCTCCATCGCTCGCGGCGTCGTATAACTCCGCCCTCCATGGCAAAGGCATCCAGAGGAGAACCTCTTCATCGAGAAGAATCGATTCTCCCCTCTTCAAGCGCCGCAAGGAGTTCCTGCGGGTCAAGCGCCGGCACCGTCGACTTCTTGAAGTCCGCCAGGTTGCGCGTAGCGATGATGTCCGCATCCACCAATCGTGCCGATTGCTCCAGGACTGCGTCCTCGAAATCGGAGACGCTACTCAGAAGCGCCTGCTCCAAAACCGGGCGGTTGACCGGAGCAATCTCGCAGAGGTCCAGAAGGCGTTTCAGCGCGGCACGCGCATCGTTGGGTGGAAGCGCTTGCCCCAGCAGATAATCGATGGTTGTCACCGTGGTTGCGCAAAGGAATCCCTGAATCTTCGACTCCTCAACAAGAGCCAGAACGCGGGTCGCTGCTTCCGCAAACGGGCGACGGAGAAGCAGGACATCCAACACAACATTGGTGTCGATCAGGACCTTCAAGAGTGCTTCTCGAGGAGGTGCTTTTTGTAGTCCTTCTCGGAAATCCGATGGCCCTTCATGACCCCGAGGAGGGAGGCCGTCACGGGCGGTAGAGGCCGCTCAGATTTCCCGCTTGCTCCAAGTGCGGTGACGAACTCGCCGAACATCTGAGAGACCGACTTGCCTCGGCGAGCCGCATGGGTCTTCGCCTGCTGAACCAGCGCCTTATCGATTCGCAATGTAAGCTTCGTATGCATGACGTGCACTATCGCTCAACTTGCACGTCTTGTCAACAGCGCACGCTCGACAGCAGTTTCCAGTATGGCCTGGAACAGGTTCCTGGGGCCTGCTGAAGCAGGTACTACGAACGGTTTTCCGCCCGATTTTCGCCCGTTTGTAGTCCCGCCTTTAGGCGGCAAGGGCCATAATGAGAATTGCTGGCAGCGAATCTCATTATGCAGAACTCGTTGACCTGCCTGACTTTGTCATTCCGAGCGAAGTCAAAGAATCTCCAGTGTTCTCCAAGATCTGGAGATCCCTCGGCAAGCTCGGGATGACAGATCCGTGCGAAGTATGATCAAAATGAGAACTGCTTGGTTCCGGGGCTAGGGGCGGAGGATGCGATAGTACCGTGCGGGCTGGTTCGTGGCGCCGAGCACCTCCAGGTAGTTGGTCGTCATCCCGCCGCTGCCGGGGTTGAGGATCGGCGGGCTGATGTTCATGAAGCCGTTGGTGGTATAGCTGCCGTTGGTGTCGCCCGTGGCCTGCACGACATCGACGTTGCCGCCTTCCGTCATCCAGGTGAGCATCACGTCATCCCCGGATTTCTCCATGGAGACGATGCGGAATTCGGGCGGCACCGCGGGCGTGACAGCCGCATAGCTGGTGCCGATGCGGACCTCGTCGAAGCTGACCGGCCCGCCGCCTGCCATGAAGACGAAACCGTTCTGCCGTCCCAGTTGGACGCTCAGCGTGGCGTCGGCGACCAGGGGTTCGGGGGCGCCCGGTGTGGGGTTCACGTACAGGCTGAAGTCGTCGACGCTGTTCGGCGGGCCGAACACAACGCGCGTCACCAGGAAGGCGGTTTCGTTTGATGTTGCCGGGGTGGTGGAAAGCGTATGCACACTCACGTTCGTGCCCCCGGCCACGTCATTCGTGACGTATTCCAGGCCGTAGAAGAGGCCGCTTCCCGTTTTGCCGAAGAAGAGATCGTGGCTGTTCGGCCCATCATCGGCGTTGCTGAACAAGCGCATGCCGAAATACGAATCGGTTGGGCCAGGCGTGAACTCCGGGCGAACGAGAAAACTATAGTAGTTCGTCGTACCGGGCGCGCCATAATCGGCGCCCAGATTGGGGTACCGCCCCGCTTCGCCCCCTCCAGTCGTCACCCTGTTTCCGGTGGTGACCAGCAACCCGCTGGGGTCGGACAGGCTCCCCACGACGTTGGTATAATTGCCGGCGCCGCCCAGGAACTGCCCCCAATTCACGCCGTCCCAGCCAGTGCCCCCGCTCTGGTTGTCGAGGGTGTGCGTGAGGTTGGTTTGCACATAGGCAAACGGCTCGTACGTCAGCAGGTTCAGCGGCGAGGCCAGGGGGGAACTCACGGACATGAAGGTGGTGCCCATACGGATTTCGTCGAAGCTGACCTTCGCGCCATTGCCTGCGTGCAGCGCGAGCCCGTTTTGCGTGCCGATATCTACACTCAGCGTCGCGTCGGGGGTGGCGGGCTCGGCCGAGCCCGGAACCGGATTCACATAGAGGCTGAAGGTATCGGGGCCGGAGGGGGCGGCGAAATCGACGCGCACCACCAGGAAGACGGTCTGGTTGGATGCGGCGAGCGTACCGGAATCCGCCTGGACCATGACATTCGTCGCCCCGATCACGTCGTTCGATGAATACTCAAGTCCGTAAAAGAGGCTGCCGCCGTGCTTGCCCACCAGCACATCGCTGGTGTTGGTGCCGGTATCGTTTTCGTTGCTGAACAACTGCAATCCGAAGAAATGATTCGTCTCGGGCTCCGACTCCGGCTGGATGAGGAGGCTGAAGTAAGTGGTGGAACCGGGGCTTCCGTACGATCCGGGGGGCTGCGCGAAGAAGCGTCCCGAAAAGCCACCCGCCGTAACCACCCGGTTCGAAAAGACGTACAGCGTCCCGGTGGGATCCGACAGGCTGCCGTTGGTCACGACGGCGTTCGTGGCGCCGCCCAGAAACTCGCCCCAACTGACGTTATCCCAGCCGTAGCCACCGCTCTTGCCGTCCAGCGTGTTGGGCCCCGTGGCTGTGTAGTCGAACCCGTCATACGTCTGCAGCACGGCCTGGCAGGGCGACGCAGCCCATGCGACCGCCAGCAGCCCGAGACCCAGCCACCGGAGTTTCGCGAGGAACCCGCTCGAAGTCCGGTGGACGGTCGGAATCCATGTGCGACCCGCCGTGGGCGGGTTCTTGTGGTCGAGGCGTGACGCTGACACGGTCTTGGTTTTCATAAGTCCTTTCCGGGGCGAGTCCCCTGCCTGTTGCCGACTGTCTGTTATCGATAACATTCCGAAGGGATTCGGTCAAACCAAAAAATATTCCGGTGCCTCGTCGCGGCACGGCCGAGGCAGCGAGCGAAGCGGAGCATGGCTATCGGGGGTTCCGTTCCCCCGGGCCCCACTCCGGTGCCTGGTCTCGTGGTCCTTGACAGCCGAAGATGGCGGTCCCGCTACTCGCAAGCCTCTTCATCGAGAAGAATCGATTCTCCCCTCTTCAAGGGCCAAAAGGAGTTCCTGCGGCTCAAGCGCCGGCACCGTCGACTTCTTGAAATCCGCCACATTGCGCGTAGCGATGATATCCGCATCCACCAATCGTGCCGACTGTTCCAGGACTGCGTCCTCTAAACAAGTTTCTCACGAAGGTGCTTTTTGTAGTCCTTCTCGGAAATCCGATGGCCCTTCATGACCCCGAGGAGGGATGCCGTCACGGGCGGTAGAGGCCGCTCAGATTTCTCGCTTGCTCCAAGTGCGGTGACGAACTCGCCGAACATCTGAGAGACCGACTTGCCTTGGCGAGCCGCATGGCTCTTCGCCTGTTGAACCAGCGCCTTGTCGATTCGCAATGTAAGCTTCGTATGCATGACGTACACTATCCGGCAGCTTGCGCTTCTTGCCAACAGCGCACGCTCGACAGTAATTGTCAGTATGACCCCGAACAGGTTCTTCTGGCCTTCTGAAGCAGGTACTACAAACGGTTTTCGCCCGTTTGTAGTCCCGCCTTCAGGCGGCAAGAGCCATACTGAGAATTGCTGAGACGCTAGACAGCAAGTCAGAGTCCCCGCTTGGGCGGGAAGTGTGCGCCCGGGCTTCCAGCCCGGATTTCTCACAATTTTTTCCGACTTGTGAGAAATCCGCTTGCCCCGTTTGGCCCCGCAAAGTGGGGCCATCATCCCGTGACCACGTTGGCACGTGGAACGGGACTCACGTGGCGGCCCCGAAGGGGCGCATTTCTCACCGGGCGGTGAGAAATGCGGGCCAGCCGGGCGTGCCTGCTTGAGATTTCGTCACGCCATATTCAACCCGCTCAAAGCCCTCCCAGCAAGCCACGTATCGACGAAGCGAGTCGGTTAAGTGTATCCGATAAAGGGTGGCGGTTAAGAGTGAGGAGAATTGTCGTTCTTCGCCCTTGTCCCAGCCGATTACTACGGCGCCGTGCTGCGCACGCGGTAGTAACGAACCCCCTCTGCCGGCGGCCCGCCGCTGGTCTCGGGGCTGTAGTCGTCGATGAAGGTGTAGGTCGACTCAACCGTGTTGGTCTCCAGCCAGGTTCCAACGCCGTTGGCCGCATTGGCGAAGGGGACCCAGTTCAACGGCTGGCCCATGACAAAGTCGGCGTAGTCCACCGCGTAGTGATAGCCCGGTACCGTGTGTGAGACGATCTCGATCGGAGGTCCACCCTCTTCGCCCGCGGAGTGGCTCCAGATGCGGAAGATCGATTCGGGCCGCTGCGGGTGCGTTCCGGTCAGGTACTCGAACAAGTTGCTGCCGCCATCTTGATCCGGGTCTCCGTCCGCACCGTAGTCCGGGTTGATCGATCCGTCGTCATAAGGATCCAAGCCATGCCGTGCCTCCCACAGGTCGGGCAAGCCGTCGCCGTCCATGTCGCCATCGACATAGACACTAAACCCATGCGCGAACAGCGGATCGTATCCGGTATCCCCAACATTGACCGGTGTCTGGTTATCCCGCGGCCAGGAAAACGGGAGGATACCAAACGGAAAGGCGTCGCCGAACAGCACGTCCGCAACGCCCTGCCCTTCCGTTCCGGGAAGCCAGGCCGCCACGAACGCGTCCCAGTTGTCCACTTCGTTCTCCACGTACATCGGCCGCCCGGAGACGAGCACCACGACAACGGGAATGCCCGCCGCGCGTACGTTGTTAATGGCCGCCAGGTCGGCGGCATCGAGGAAGAGGTCCTGCGTGTCCCCATACCACTCGGTGTAGGGCGTCTCTCCGACCACCACAATGCCGACATCGGCGCCCGCTGCCCCGGTTCCATCCAGCGAGTAGGTCACCGTCGTGCCAGGCGACACCGTGTCGGTAATCGCTTCGAGAATCGTCGTTCCGATCGTTGTCGCGCCCGATCCGCCCTGCCAGGAGATGGTCCACCCCCCGCACTGGTGCCCGAGATTGTCCGCGTTCTTGCCGGCCACGTGTATACGGGTCAGCTCCTTCGACAAGGGAATCAGGATGTCGTCGTTTTTCAATACGACCAGAGATTCCGCGACCGCCTGGCGGGCCACCTCGCGGTGCGCCGCACTGCCCACCTCGGGCAGCAAATGCCGCTGCGCATAAGGATTCTCAAAGAGACCCGACTCGAACTTCACCGTCAGGATCCGTCGCACCGCGTCGTCGATCCGCTCCATCGAAATCGAACCGCCCTGCACCGCATTTCTCAGGGTGTTCAGAAAATTCCGGTACTGGCTCGGCACCATCACCATGTCGATACCGGCATTGATCGCCATGATCACGGCATTCGCATAGTTTCCATCGAGCTGGTCGACCGCGCCCCAGTCCGAGAGGAGGAACCCTTCGAAGCCCAGCTCTCCCTTTAGCACGTCGGTCAGCATGTAGCTGTCGCCATGCAGTTTGACTCCGTTCCAACTTGAGTAGGAAGCCATGATGGTCCTCGCACCCGCGGCAATGGCTGCCCGGTACGGCTCCACGTGGAGCGCACGGAAGGTCGCCTCGTCGAGGATGGTATTGCCCTGATCGATCCCTCCGCCGACGCCGGTGCCCCACAACGTGCCACCGTCCCCGGCAAAGTGCTTGGCGCAGGCGAGGATACTGGTCGGGGCGGTCAGGTCCGCGCCCTGATACCCTTCGATGGCCGCTGCGCCCATCAGTGCCACGTCCTCGGGCAGCTCGCCCAGTCCTTCATAGAAGCGTCCCCACCACTCGTTGCGGGCCACCGTAATGGCCGGGGCAAAGGTCCAATGCGCCCCGGTGGCGGCTACTTCCACCGCCGTCACTTCCGCCGCCTGCCTCATCAGATCCGGGTTGCGGGTGGCGGCCATGCCGATGTTGTGCGGAAAGATCGTGGCCCCGACCACGTTGTTGTGGCCGTGCACGGCGTCAACGCCATAGAGAATCGGGATCTGGAGGCGAGTCTGTAGTGCCAGGGCCTGGAAGCCATCGGTCATGTCGGCCCATGTCTCCGGCGTATTCACGCTGGGGTTTTCGCCTCCACCGCTCAAGACCGAGCCGAGGAACCAGTCGCGCACATCGGTCGCCGGCGACACCGCCCCAACATTTGCCTGGCACATCTGGCCGATCTTCTCGTCCAGGGTCATGCGGGCCATCAGGTCGTCAACACGCGCCGCGACCGGGGCAGTCGGATCCAGGTAGAGGGGCTCCTCCTCCTCCTCGTAGATCTCGAACTCGAACTCGTCGATGTTGAAGAGACTGCTGAGGAAGTCGAGGCGCACCACGCGAGTCCCGGCCGTTATCTCAAACGGCTGCGGCGAATGGACATTGATCCAATTCTGCCAGCCGCCGGTCCCGTTAAATGTGACGGTGTCAACGACATCCCCGTCCACGGACAAGCTCAGGCTGAACGGTCCCGCTTCCTGGCTGGCCACCCGGTACCGAACCCGCACCGTCGCCGACGTGGTGACATCGACCGTGAAGCGGAGCCATTCGCCCGCTTCGATCCACCCCACGTTATGCTGATTGACGGCGCTTTCACTGAACTCAATGTCCACGTCATCGTTGCGGTAGGCCCCGCCCGTGTTTCCCGATGTGGTGTCGAAGTAGGCCACCCCCTGCCCACCCTCGTCATAGTCCTCGGCCTGAATGGCGCCGGGAATGGGGGTTTGGGCGGATGCTTGCGGGGCGACGATGCAGGTGAGCGCCATGCAGAGGGCTAGAATTCGAGCGAGGGAGTTCTTCATGCGTGGTTCAACCTTTCACGACAAACGTCGAAATCGAGAAGGGCGGCAGGCTGATCTCGACGCGCTTGCCGTCGACTACCAGGGTCCGCTGCTTGATCCACCCTTCGTTCTGAATCACGACCACCAGCTCCCCATTCGGGTTCTTGTAGGCCGTCGTAAACACCGAGTTGTCTTTCGATGCGCTCACATGCACCCGCACCGCGCCGGGCTCGATGAAGCGCGAGAAGTGGCCGATGAAGTAGTAGCTGGGGTTGTAGATGAGCGCATCGCGCTCACGGTCGTACATCAACGGCGCTTCGCAGAAGTTCCCGACATGATTCGGGCCGCCCTCTTCGTTCAGCAACAGGTTCCAGTCCACGAAGCCTTCCGAATAGTTCAAGCTGTCCTTGATGATGTTCCGCCCATAAAACTCGGCGTTCTTCCACTTGTCCTTCCCGCCGCCTTCGACCCCCGCGGCCGTGTGGGTGAACTCCACACAGCCTTCCGTGAAGAGGAGGTGGTGATTCGGGTAGAGGTCGTGCACAACCTCAAGGTTTTCGGCGTCTTCTCCCATGTACCAATGGTAGCCCACGCCCCATACCTTCTCGGGGACACTGCGGAGCACCACATCGGCCCGCTCAACCAGGCGGTCGCGATTATGATCCCAGATCATAATCTTCACGTCCATCTTCTCGCGTTCGAACGCCGCGTGAAGGTGATTCACAAAACGCAACTCGTCCTCCGCGTCAAACCGGCAAGACTCCCAGACCTGCGTTGCCTCCGGTTCGTTCTGCGTGGTTACGGCTTCGATCTGCACGCCCGCTTCCTGCATCGCCTTCAGGTAACGGACAAAGTAATCGGCCCAGACATCGTAACAGTCGCTTCTCAACTTGCCGCCGTAGTGCATCTCGCCATTCGTCTTCATGAAGGCGGGCGGCGACCAGGGCGATGCGAAGAGCCAGAGCTTGCCCGCCTTCGCCTGCGCCGCCTTGATCAGCGGCAGCACATGCTCATGTTCTGATTCAATGCTGAAGGTCGAGAGGGATCGGTCATCGTCCGTGACATAGATCCTGTTCGCGGGCGAAAAGTCCGACGAGTGAATCACCGTCCGGCCCAGGTTGTATCGAAGACCCTCTTCGCCGAAGTAAGCGGATATGATTTCGTCGCGATGCTTTTTTGCGGCAGAGAAGGTCACAGCCGCCGCTTCCGTGAATGCCCCGCCAAACCCCATGTGGGTCTGGTAGGTGCGGTCGGTCTGCACCACGACCAGGGGGTTCTCATTGTCCGGCACGTCGCCGAAGTTCAGAACGGGGCCCGGCTCCCAGAAGGTCTGGTTGGTTTTGTAGCTGCGAATGGTTCGAATCAACGTGGCGCTCCTTCTACTTCTGATTTATATGACAGAAAACCGCTGTTCGATCAGTGGCAATAGCTGCCGGCTGAGCCCGGCTCGAAGGAGCGCTTTCCAAGCATGCCTAAGGAACCCTAACCCGGCGGGGCCGTCAAGCCCAAGGGGTGCTGGAATCGCCCTTTCAGATGGGAATGGGCCCTGAAGCAGGTCTTGCGAGGGCTCCCGCCGCGGCTCCCGAGAGAGCTCCCTGTTCCTCCCGTTCAGCAAGCCTCGGGAAGTCGACGGACCTCGATCCCACGGTCAGAAGTCAAAAGCTGGAGGGCCCCCCAACCCGTTGGAGTGGAGAATAATAGCAGAAATAATGCCTGCCGCCGGGCCTGGCGCCGGGCAGGAACAAGTTCGAATTGATTCTTCAGGATCAATGAGGGGGAGGCGCAGAAGTAGAAGGGGACACAGCAGGCCCCACCCAAGGTGCGAAAAAATGTTCAAAAAACATGTAGACGCTAACGCTGGGGCCTGCTACAAATAGTCAGATTTAATCCTGAGGGGTGTCAGGGTTCAGGATTCGTCGGGAAACAGAAAATCAATAAATCAGGAGGAGGTAGGATGATCGCAAGAAACAAAATCATTACCAGTCTGGCGTGCGGCGTGATCGCCCTCGCTACGGCTACGACGGGTGTGGCGAATTTGATCGTCAATCCCAGCTTCGAGGATGGACTTACCGGATGGACGGTAGACGGCAAGGGCGGGACCGTTGAGACCTCAACCGCCTACGCGCAAAGTGGTACTCTTTCGCTGGCCATCGATGCCACGGGCGCTGGCGCCTGGGCCTCGCCGGAAGCGTTTCAGTCCTTTGCAGCAAGCGAAGGGGATGAATTCTATTTCTCGGGTTATATGCTCACACCGACCGTCATTCCGAACGCCTCGTTCGGCGTGCTGAAGATGGTGTTCCGGAACGCCGGTGGTGCGGATCTTGTGCCGGCTTCTGTTTCGCTCGGAAATCTGAACATCGCCTTCCCCGGAGCAGAGTCGGATCCGTTGGATAGTAGCGGCCCCGCGGAAACATGGGTTTTCGGCGAGACTCAGGCCGTTGCTCCCGCCGATACGGTGTCGGTTTCCTTCTACTTGCTGAATGTGAATTCAGCTTCGTCGGGGACCATCTACTTCGACACCATCACGGCCGTACCTGAGCCGACCTCGCTTGCACTGCTCGGCCTCGGCCTGTTGGGCCTGAAGGGCATCCGTCGCCGTAAGTAAGCGATCACGATAGCGTCTGACTTGAAAGGGCCGCCCGTTTCGGGCGGCCTTTTCTTTTGCCGCGCGTCCAGGATCGCCCTTGAGCGATGGGCGTTGAGCATGTTTGGCGATGCTCGAAGAGATTCGAGTGTATGAAGTTCTGGAGTGCGAACTCACCTGCGCGCACTAAAACGCCGTCAAGCTAGCGCACCAAAGGGGCGGCTTTTGGCGGCGCCCCTGCGCCGCTTTGGATGAACCGGCCCAGCGCGTTGGCAACGGGATTCAGAGCGGCTTCGCCGCAAGTATTCTACGAAAAACCTGACGTCCAGCAGATTAAGAATGTCCAAACTCCAGGAGGACGGGATTGAATCCCGTCCCCCGAAGCCTATCCGCGGAAAGAAGCGGGCAAGCACCCCTCCAGAGATGGGCCAGGGCCGCTTGGAAGAAATGTTCCATTCCCTGCAAGAAAAGTTCCATTCGATGGAACTCGGATTCCACACGATGGAAGAAATGTAAATGGTCAAACATGTCCACACTTCAGGCGACGGCTTGTGAAGCGAATGGCACTAAGATAAGACAGCGGCTCAGCGGGACGCTTCGCCCTACCTATCTGCGCAAGTGTCTGGTGGGTAGGGCGAACCGTCCCCGGTGAGCCGCATAGGCGTCCTCCGAAATCAGCCTTAATTTAGTGCCATTCG
>SLOV01000309.1 GCA_007132345.1 Kiritimatiellia bacterium | reverse complement strand
TCACGACCACGCTCAACGCGCTGCATCGGCCGTTCACCTCCACCCTGATTGCGCTCGTGCGGATGTTTGTGCTGGCGATTCCCCTCGCGTGGTTCGGGGCGCAATACGCCGGTGTCTTCGGTCTCTTTGCGGGCCTGGCAGCGGGCAACCTGTTGGCCGGTGTGCTGGCCTATGTTTGGGTGTGGCGCTTTCTGGGGGGGGGTAGGGAGTCGGGAGGAGTAGGGGGTAGTGGTCGGTGTTCAGTTTGTCGCTGACAGGCGGCTTCGAAAGCGGCGTCGAGCCGCCGCAGTCCAAAGCGGCTCCGCCGCCGGAGCTTATGCAGTCAATGCTTGCTCTTGCGCGTGATCTGTAAACTTCGGAGCGGCTCGGCTTCCCGAGCCGGAAGCGTGTGTTCTAACCATGTTCTCTCAAACAACTGTGTCGCTGACAGGCGGCTTCGAAAGCGGCGTCGAGCCGCCGCAGTCCAAAGCGGCTTCGCCGCCGGAGCTTATGCATTCAATGCTTGCTGTTGCGCGTGATCTGTAAACTTCGGAGCGGCTCGGCTTCCCGAGCCGGAAAGCCGGCCACACACGCCTCAACACGCCGCGCCTTTCTCACTGTGCGCGGTTTGCCGGCACGATGAATCCGCAGGGTGTAGCCGCGCGCATTGTCAAACGGCTCCACCGTCGCTTCCACCTCCAGCACCGGATAACGCACGGTCGCCAGGCCGTAACGGCGATAGGTGCGGGAGAAGAGTTCCGTCTCCACCAGGCCGGTCCAGTCGGCGAGCGTCAGGAATTTCATCGGCTCGCCAGTGACTTCATGCACCACGCGCCCCTCCACAATGAGCCCGCAGCAGACGACGCGCTTTCCAATCTGCTCGCGCAGCCCGGCCACGGTGCAGTAGGTGCCCCACGCGATGTCGGGATAGAGGTCGAGCGGATGACCGCTGGCAGGGAAGCCGAGCAGTTCCATTTCGTCGCGCAACCGCTGGAGCCGGGTCGGCTCAGTGAGCGCGACCGCCGGGGCGCGTCCGTCGCCGGGCGGCGGCAGCAGCCAGTTACTCCCCGCCGCGCTGCCTTGCGGGGCCAGCGTCTCGCGCAGTGCTTGCAGCGCCCAGAACTGGGCCGTGCGCGTGGCACCGAAAACATCGAAGGCCCCCGCGCGCATCAGCAGATCGGCCTCCTCCGCGGTGGGACGCGCCCGCTCATAGAAATCGGCGATGGAATCGAAGGCGCGCCGCGCCTGTTCGCGGGCGATACGTTCGAGGCATGCCGCGGAAAGCCCCTTGATCTGCGTGAGCGGCACCTGAATGATCGGTTCGGTGAAGCCGAGCAGCGCGCCGTGCATTTCGCGTTCGTCCGCCTCGAAGGCCGGACCGGGCCGGTGAATAGAGGGCGGCACAAGCCGGACACCGAGCCGCAGACATTCGAGCACATAGACCAGCGGATCGTAGAAGCCTTTGCCATGGGTCAGCACGGCGGCCATGAAGGCGGCGGGATAATACCGCTTCATCCAGGCAGTCTGATAGGCCTCAACGCCGTAGGCCGTGCTGTGCGCTTTGCAGAAGGCATAGCCATTGAACCGGCAGGTGAACGTCCACACGTTCGCGATCGTATCGGGATCGTGCCCGCGCGCCCGCGCCGCATCGTAGAACCGGCGGCCCAGCGCCTGGACCTGCTCCCAGTTCTGTTTACCGAGCGCGCGCCGCAGGTTATCGGCCTCGCCCGCGGAGAGCCCGGCGAAGGCCTCGCAGATCTGGAGCACCTGCTCTTCGTAAAGGATCAGCCCATGCGTGCCGCGGAGGCAGGGTTCGACAGAGGGGTGTGGATACTCGACGGGATCGAGACCCTGGTAACGGCGTGTGAAGCCGCGCTTCTTCTGTTCGTTCGCCGCGCCGGGGCGAATGGCGCTGACGATACCGATGAGTGTGTCGATGTCGCGCACGTTGCACATGGTGCAGAGACTCACCATGGCGGGGCTTTCGATATGATGCACGGCGCGCGCCTGCCCGGATGAGATGAGGTCCCAGACTTCGGGGTCTTCCCACGGCTCCAGGGCATCGAGATCGATCGTGATGCCGCGCCGCGCCAGCGCCTGCTTTGCATCGCGTAGCGTGGCGAGGCCGGCCTGGCCGAGCAGATCGATTTTCACCAGGCCGACATCCTCGACGGCGTCCATGTCGAAGTGCGTGGTGGGATAGCCCTTGTTGGAGAGGAAGCAGGGCGTGAGGTGATGCATCGGCTCGCGCGACAGCACGATGCCGCAGGGATGCATCTTGGGGAAGCGCGGCGCGTCGGCGAGCAGACCGGCCACGGAGAGGGCGGTGGCATAAGGCTCTTCGCGCCAGGGCAGATCGGCGCATTCGATGTTCTGCTCCACCAGCGCCGTCAGGTCGCCCGCCCCGGCATAAGGCAGCCGCTCGGTGAAGCGGCGCGTCTGATGCTCGGAGAGGCCGAGCACCTTGGCGACGTCCGCAAAGGCGCTGCGGGCGCGATAGGTGGAGAAGCCGCCGACCACGGCCACGTGCGCGGGCCCGTAGGTTTGAAAGACCAGGTCGTTCACGTCGTCCTTGCGGTCGTGGGGGAAGTCGATGTCGATGTCGGGCAGCTTGTTGCGCGACATGCGCTCGATGTTGAGGAAGCGGCGGAAGTAGAGGTCGAAACGGATCGGGCAGACACTGCTGATCCCGAGGCAATAGCAGACCAGCGAATCGGCCGCGCTGCCGCGGGTGAGCCAGTCGATGCCGCGCGCGTGGCAGCGTTGCAGCAAGTCCCAGACGACGAGGAAATATTCTTCATAGCCCACCTCGTGGATCACCGCCAGTTCCTCCTCGATGCGTCCGCGTACTCCGTTGGCGCGCGCGCCGTAGCGACGGCGCAGGCCGTCGAGGGTCAGGCGGCGCAGGAAGGCGGCCGGCGTGGTGCCGTCGGGCGGGCAAAACGCGGGGAACTGCAAGCGGCCAAGGGGCAGTCTATAACGACAACGGCCGGCGATCTCGCGGGCGTGGTCGAGCAGGCGCGGATGCGCCCGGAACCGCTCGGCCATTTCGGCGGGCGAAGGCATGTGCAGTCTGCCGCCGCTCCGCTTGGTGGGGTGCGGGTGGTCGAGCAGGCTCAAGGTGCGGATGCTCTGCACAATGTCGTAAGCGCGCCGATCGGTAGGGGCCGCATAGTGCACCGGCGGCACGGCGACGGCCGGCAGGGTGCCGTCGAGAAAGTGGGCGGGCGCCCGCGCCGGTTGCCCCACGCCGAGGTAAAAGGCGCCGGGGAAGAGGGGCGCAAGCGCCGGATCGGCGGATACCGCGATCAGCCCCGCCAGACTCTCCCGGTCGATCGGCGGCTCCGGTTCGCTCGAACGGCAGGCGGGCCGCGTCGCGGAGGTGTCGGGCGCGGGCGCGACGCGGAGTTGCCCGCCCGCATGGCGGAAAGAAGCGCCGCGCGTGAGCAGGCGGCAGAGATG
>SLOV01000355.1 GCA_007132345.1 Kiritimatiellia bacterium | reverse complement strand
TTTGGCTTTCATCGCCTCGACGGCGGCGACCACCTGCCCCACCGTGACGCTGTCGCCTACTTTTACGATCACCTCCACGACCTCCACTTTGCCCTCGAAGGGAGAGAAGACGGGGGTCTTCGCGCCGCCGCCCGCCGGAGCGGCCGCGGCCGGTTGGGAGCTCGCGGCAGCAGCGGGCGCCGGGGCCGCCGCGGCGCCAGCGCTCTGCGGCGGTTCGATCGTGATCTGGAACGTACGCGTCGCCCCGCCTTCCACGACGGTACAGGTGGTAGTAACCGGTCCGGCCAGCGCAGGTGCAGGTGCAGCGGATGCGGCGGCGGGTGTTGCGGGGGCTGGCTCGGGCTTCTGCTTGAGCGGCAGACTGACCTTGCCGCGCCCGGAGAGAAAACGAATGCCTTCGTTCAGTTCCATGTTCTTGCCCGGCACGGCGGCGGAGGCGACGAGAAAGAGGTTCTCATCCGTCACCGGCAGATCGCGCTCCTTGAGGGCGGCCTCGGCAAGCGCCAGGCTGTCGGGCGCCTCGGCCAGCGGGTCGCCGGTAAACGGTTCGAGCTTGAGTTGTTCGGCAGCGGCGCGCACGACTTCCGGGTCCGGCGGTTCGGGTGGGCGGCCGAAATAGCCAAGCACGGAGCGGCCGTAGCCCGCATCGATCTTTTCCCAGCGGCCATGCAGTACATTATTGAAGGCCTGCAACCAGTATTGCTGGCTGCCCGGTGTGACACTGGTCCAGGCACCGCCCGCCTTCACGACGACGGGGAACTCGGCGAGGACATCGCCGTAACGATCCAGAATCCCCGCCTGCTCCATCATGTGCACATTCGGACCAATCGCCCCGCCGGGCATGGGGAAGTTCACCACGCGCGCGTCTGCCGCCAGGGTGATGGCGTTGAAGGCATAGTCGCGAAGGCCCTCGGTGAGGATCACCTCGATCTCCTCCATGCGCGTGACATCGAGGTCGAGTTTGTAGCCGGTGCCCTTCAGGGCATGCCACATGGAGCGGACATCCGGTTGCACGGTGCCGGATGCCATGGGGCGCAACGAAAGGTCGATGCCGTCCACGCCACCCGCGATGCCTGCCATGTAGCAGGCGATGGCGAGAGAGCCGGTGTCGTGGGTGTGCTGCACCAATGGAATTTCGGGGGGAAGAATCTTTTTGAGGCCCACAGCCGTTTCGTAGCAGGTGCGCGGGTCGGTGGTGCCCGATGCGTCCTTCATGCAGACGGAATCGATCTGCACATCCGCCTTCAGGACCTGGCGGATCACTTCCACGTATTGCTCGGCGGTATGCACGCGATCCGATTGATAGGGCAGGCCCATCATGGCGATGCAGACCTGGTGGTGCATCCCTGCCTTGACGATGGGGCGCCCGGTTTCGACCAGATTGTTGACGTCGTTCATGAAGTCGAAATTGCGGTCAATGGTGGTGCCGTGCTTCTTCATGAGCTTCGCCTGCAGCTCCAGGGCCGGGAGGCGCTGTGTGGTCAGCGTGACGCCAGAAACAGAGCGTGTCAGGATTTGCAGGTCCGCCTCCGGTCCGACCGCTTTGCGCATCTGGTCCATGCAGTCGAACGGGTCTTCGTTCACATAGAAGTAAGGCGCCTGGTAGCGAGCGCCTCCGCCGAATTCGAAGTGGCGGATACCCGCGGCGGCGGCGGCCTCCATGGCGGGCAGGATATCCTTCACGCGCACTTTGCCGCCGAAGACGCTCTGTAAGCCGTCACGAAAGGTGGTGAGCATGACGCGAATCGTTTTGCCGGATGTGGTGTGGATCATATGACGTGTCCTTTCAGCGGATTTCTTCCATGCGAGTCAGTCGCGCACCGGGATAAAGCTGGGCAACGGCGGCGGCCACCGCGGCGGTTTGCGCCGCATCGCCGCCTGTCGACGCGGGTGCCTGCTGACGTTCGGGAAAGAGGGCGATAAGCAACCGCATGGTCAACGCGAGGCTGGAGAGCAGCCCAAGCACAACGATGAAGGCATTGAGGCAGATGGTGAGCAGGTTCATAAGAAGTGTTTCGACAGAGCGCATCCTGCCCGAAGCCGCCACAAAACATCAACAGGCTTGTGAACACATTCTCCCGCCAGGCGCGCATTCATCCGTTTAGCCGGATAAAGTAATATTTGCAATTCGTTCCTGTTTTTCGGAGAGTAGCGCGTACCAAGGCGCTGCCGAGCCGAGTTGATGAGTGCTTTAACCATGACAAACCATATCCCCACCGACCGCACAGAAGAGCTACAAGCGATTCTCCAGCAACGCATTATGCTCCTGGACGGGGCCATGGGCACGATGATCCAGAGCTATGGGCTGCAAGAAGCGGATTATCGCGGCGAGCGCTTTGCGGACCATCCCTGCGACCTGAAGGGCAACAACGACCTCCTCGTTCTGACCCAGCCGCAGATCATCCGAGCCATCCATAAGGCCTACCTGGATGCCGGCGCCGATATTCTGGAAACCAACACCTTCAACTCCACCTCCATCGCCATGGCGGACTACCAGATGGAGGATCTCGTCTACGAGCTGAACCGCGCCGCCGCCGCCTTGGCCCGCGACGCGGCCGACGAGGCACAGTCCGCCACCCCCGACAAGCCCCGCTTCGTCGCAGGCGTCCTCGGCCCGACCAACCGCACCGCCTCCATCTCGCCCGACGTCAACAACCCCGGCGCCCGCAACGTCACCTTCGATCAACTCGTCGAGACCTACACCGAGGCCATCCGCGGCCTCGTCGACGGCGGCGCCGACCTGCTGCTCGTCGAGACCATCTTCGACACGCTCAACGCCAAGGCGGCCATCGCGGCGATCTTCGACTACTTCGAGGCCACCGGCGCGCGCCTTCCCATCATGATCTCCGGCACCATCACCGATCAGAGCGGGCGCACCCTCTCCGGCCAGATGCCCGAGGCCTTCTGGTATTCGCTCATGCACGCGCGCCCGCTGAGCATCGGCCTCAACTGCGCCCTCGGCGCCGCCGACATGCGCCCGCACCTCGAAGAAATCTCCGGCGTGGCGGATACCTGCATCAGCGCTCACCCCAACGCCGGATTGCCCAACGAGTTCGGGCAATACGATCAGAGCCCCGAAGAGATGGCGGCGCTCCTGCGCGAATTCGCCGAGAGCGGACTGCTCAACATTGTCGGCGGCTGCTGCGGCACCACCCCCGACCATATTCGTGCCATCGCCGGCGCCGTCGAAGGCATCGCCCCGCGCCGTGCGCCGGAAGTCGAGCCGTGGCTGCGCCTGAGCGGCCTCGAACCGTTCGTGCTCCGCCCGGAAACCAACTTCGTCAACGTGGGCGAGCGCACCAACGTCACCGGCTCCCGCAAATTCGCGCGGCTTATTCGCGAAGGCGCCTACGAGCAGGCGCTCGAAGTGGCGCAGGAACAGGTCGATAACGGCGCGCAGATCATCGACATCAACATGGACGAGGGCCTGCTCGACTCGCAGCA
>SLOV01000200.1 GCA_007132345.1 Kiritimatiellia bacterium | reverse complement strand
GGGCGAGTCGGCGGCGGCGAATTGGGGAAAGGCCGCCTCGAGTTCCTCCAATTCGCGAAGGAGCGCATCGAAATCGCGGTCGGAAATTTCGGGCGCGGCCTCTTCGTAATAGAGGCGATTGTGCCGCTCGACCTCGCGCGTGAGCTGCTCGATCTGGCGGCGGGCCTGGTCTGGGGTCATGACGCCTCGCCCTTTTCCGGGAACAACCACGCAGGCAGGTGCGGGCAGAGGCGCGCGTGGACCAAGACCCAGGCGGCCCCGGCGACATCGGCGTACCAGTCGTAAATGTCGGGGGTCCGATTCGGGACAAACGATTGGTGCCACTCGTCGGTGATGCCGTAGATCGAGGCGAAGATGAACGCGATCCATGCGGCGGTGCGCGGCCGGTAATCGCCGCGGGCCGCCCAGTAGGTGAGTCCGCTGAGGATGGCGTAGATGCCCATGTGCGCCACCTTGTCGTTGATGGGCAGGAAGGGCGGTGCATCGGGCGGTTCGGACATGTGGCTGAGGCCGAAGATGACGCCGGCCCAGCAAAGGGCGGGCACCCAGCGGAGAATCGAGAAGAGACGTCGATAGCGTGCCATAATGGAGTCAGGTTCGTTTGTCATAGGCCGACACCTTCCGGCTCCGCATGGCCGGTGCGTGCCCGTTCGGCGGCCTTGGCGAGGGTCCTGGGGAGTTGGGTCCGGATCATTTCGGTGCGATAGGCGGCCGTGGCGCGGTGCGGGCTGTCGCGCAGGCTGGCTTCCTGCAGCGCGGTTTCCGCCGCCTCACGGAAGGTGTCGGCCGAGGCAGGGCGTCCGCGGAGCTGGGCCATGGTGCGAACCGCGAGGAACGGGACGGGGCCGGCGGGACCAATGGCCACGCGCGCGGCCTCGATCTGCTCGCCATCCAGGCGCAGGCGGGCGCCGAGCGCAATCATGGGCAGGGCCACACCTTGCGGCCGCATGACGCGGCGATAGGCGCTGCCTTCGCCGGGGGCGCAAGGGCGGAAACGCATGCGGGTGATGAGCATGCGCGACGCATCGACGCAGCTCTTGCCGGGGCCGAGAAAGGCGTCGGCAATGGGCACCCAGCGCTTGCCCTCTAAATCGGCCACTTCGATTTCACCGTCGAGGGTCAGCAGTCCGATGGTGCCGTCGCCCGCTGGCAGGGCGTGCGCGATGTTCCCGGCGAGGGTGGCCACGTTACGGACTTGCGGCCCGCCGATGACGCCGCAGCCCTCTACCAGGCAAGTGGCGTGTGCGCGGAGGCGCGGGTCCGCTACGATGCGGCTATGCGTGACACCGCAGCCGATGACCAGGAAGCCGCCCTCTTCTTCGATGCGGTCCAGGTCGGTGATGAAGGTGGGGTCGACCAGCGCCTCGACTCTGGGTCGATGCCCTTGCTGGATTTCGAGCAGCAGGTCCGTGCCGCCTCCCACAACCCGCGCGCGCCCTTCGTGACGGGCCAGCAGGGCGACGGCCTCCTGAACGGTGGCGGGGCGATGATAATGGTTCCAGTAGGCAACGGGGCTCATGCGGGGTATTCCCGGGGAATGGGTCAGTGGATGCGGCTCCACAAGCTCCGGGCGCGTTCGAGGCAGCGGGCCCGGACGGCCTCTTCGTCGACACCGGTAACCGTGCCGTTTTCGACGACGACGCGGCCGCGCGCTACGGTGACATCGATGGGGGCAAAGCTGAGCCCGAAAAGGAGGTGGCCATAAAAGGTGCTCGCGTCGAGCGGGGTGAAGGGCACGTACTCGGCCACGATGACGTCGGCCAGGTGTCCCGGGGTCAGCGCGCCGCGCGGTTGCCGGAAGAGGCGGCCGCAAATGGCCCGGTTGTTCTTGAGCAGAATGTCGCACGCTTCGCCGAACATGACGCGGGGATCGCGCCGATAGGCGCGCTGCAGCAGATACAGGGCGCGCGCCTGCGAGATCATGTGCGAGGACATCCCGTCCGTGCCGATGCCGACGAGGACCTTGCGCGCCAGGCATTCGAGAATTGGCGTCACGCTCAGGCCGTTGTTCATATTCGATTCCGGCTGGTTCACCAGAATGCTGTCCGTAGATTTGAGCAAATCCATTTCGCGCGCCTCGAAATGGATGCCGTGGGCCACGATGGTTCTGGAGCCGGGAATGCCGAAGTCCAGCAGTCGATCCATGACACGCCGCTGGTATTTCTCGAAGGTCACCTGTACGTCGTCCTCTGACTCCGCGACATGGATGTGGAAGCCCGCGTCGAGTGCATGCGCCTCTTCCGCGCAGCGTTCGAGGGTGCGCGTACCGAGCGTGAGGAGCGCGTGCATGCCGAAGAGGCCTACAATCTGATCATCGTCACGCTCGCGGCACTTGCGGAGAAAACGCACGTTCTCCTCGATGCCTTCCCCTTCGCGGTTGCGGTCGCTGACTTCGTAACAGAGGCAGCCACTGAGGCCGACCTCGCGAAAGGCCCTTTCGATGAGGTCCAGGCTGCCGTCGCTGCACGAGGGCGAGGCATGATGATCCACGATGGTGGTGCAACCGGCGCGCGCAGCGTTCATGAGTGCGATGAGCGCGGAGTAATAGACGTCCTCGGCGTCGAGCGCGAGATCGAGCTTCCACCAGAGCCGCTCCAGAATCTCGCGGAAGTTCGCGGCGGGCGGACCGGGTGGCGTGAAGCCGCGGGCGAAGGTGGAGTAGAGATGGTGATGCGCGTTGATCAGCCCCGGCATGACCAGCCGCCCGCGGGCGTCGATGGTCCGGTCTGGCGTCACGGAATCGAGCGGGAAGTCGCCGACCTTGGCGATGCGGTCGTCCTCGATGTAGACATGACCTTTTTCGATGAATTCGTTCTCTTCGTTTAACGTAACGATAAAACCGTTGGCGATCAGCAATGAACTCATTTGGCTCCTCCTCAACTCTGATGTCGACAGCGCGCAGTTTCCGCCTCTACGGAGATGCGCCACGCTAGCACGGGGGCAGGAGGCGGGGCAATTCCCATTCGGACACATCGTTGCGCTTGGAGAACGTTGATGTGCGCACCTTACCAACCAACAAGTGGAGCGCGGATGAGTTTCGGTTTGATTTCACCGGCCGAATGCGGAGAAAGTATCTCTATGAATCGCGTAAGGTCCATGCACTGCTTCCGCGCCATCCTGGTATTGTTGGCTCTTGGCCTTGTCTTTCCCGCGTTCGCTGCCGAACGGCCTTACATCATGCTCGAAGTCACCGGGCAGCGGGTCAACCTGCGCGCCCGCCCCGAACTCGAAGCGGAGGTGGTCGGGCAGGTGGAGGAAGGCGATCTACTCTACGCCAAATCGCTCGGCCTGCAGTGGGCGGAAGTCGCGCCGCCCGAAGGATTCTTTGTGTGGGTCCATGGCGATTTTGTGGAGGAGGGGCGGGTGACCGCCTCGACGCTGAACCTGCGTGCCGGGCCGGGAATCAACTACAGCGTCGTGGGCGAGCTCGCTCGTGGGACCCGCGTGCGGGCGCTTG
>SLOV01000322.1 GCA_007132345.1 Kiritimatiellia bacterium | reverse complement strand
TCGCGCGCCAACGCGCGCGCCAGCTCGCGGACCGGGGCCATCTCTTCGGATGCATCCACCGAGAGAAACGGCAGCAGCGTTGGGCCCATGCGCTCCGTCCAGCGCATCGGCAAGCGAGCCGCCTCGGGGAGTATGAGAAAATCGAAAGGATTGCTCCGCAAGGTTTCGACCTCGCCGAACGCAATGATCCGCAAATGATCCGTCATGCTGGAAAACCAGACGCGGAGCACGGAATTTCCCTGGGCATCCAGATAAAAGCCCCGCCCTACGGGCTCGGGGAAGACCTGAATGCGATAGCGGAGGATATGCTGTGTTGGATCGGCCCGCGGCCAGAGCCGGATCACATGCGGCTCGAGCATGACGGGGCCGTCGTAGGTGTAACGCGTCTCGTGTTGAATCCGGATCTGCATGCTCATGGGTCCTGTTCGCTGGGCGCGGGCGGGGCGGCGGCGGGTAATTTTCGAAAGACTTTTTCGAGCCACCTCACGTCCATGGCATGGATAGAGGTGCGCAGACGATCCTGCCAGTGTCGCGAGATTTCGTGAAAGTCCTGCTCTTCAAAACGCTGCTCGACCATGGTTCGCGAGGCGCGATCGTAGACCACGACATCGATGGGAAAGCCGACATCCGAAGCGCTGATGCGCGTTGAGTCGAATGCCAGACAACCCACCTTGAGCGCGAACTGCAGGGAGTCCTCGAACTTGAGCGTGCGGTCGAGGACGGGCTTTCCATACCCGCCGGCGCCAATGATGTGATAGGGCGTGCCGGGCCCGATCTCGACCCAGTTCGCCTCCGGATAGAGCTGGTAAAGCTTTGGCTCGTGATCCGCCGGCATCCAGCCCCCGGCCAAGACGTTGATGCTGAACCGCGTGCCGTTCGCTTCGAGGGCAGCGCGGTCTTCCGCCGAGGCCCGGCGAATTTGAGCGGCAACGTCGTTGACCACCTTGAACATCCGATCGCGCGGCGTGTTGAGGCCTTCGATATACTCGTTAAAGTAGGTGAGAACTTTGTCCCGCACCGAGCGTAGACCGGACGTCATGACAAAGAAGCAGCCGTCGCCCAGCGTATAGGTGGATAGTTTGCGCGCCGTGATGGTCTCGTGCCCGGACGTTACCCGCGTATCCGCAATGCCGACGAGTCCGTCCTTCACTCGCATGCCAAGGCAAAATGTCATTCCGTTCTCCGTCCCGATCCGTTTCCTCCCGGCGCCGAGGGAAACGGGGCAAAAAAGGTCTCGAAGATGGCCGCATCCACATCGTTCATCCGCGCCTGAAGACCGTCAATGAACTCATGCAACCCTTGCAGGAAGATACTGTCAATCTCCGTGTAGGCGAGCATGGCATTCACCTGGCCCAGCACGCGCTCGGCGGCATTGACATAGCCGCCTGGCGCAGACCCGGTCAGCCCGCGCAGAGAGTGGTCCGCTTCGCCCAGGCAGTAGCGGATGGACCGGGGAAAGGCCCCGTCGAGTACCAGCATATGCACCACGTTCGCCGGGGATATGCGGCCATAGAAGCGGCGATAACTCTGGAACCCACCAAGCGACCGGAGCAAGGCCGCCCATTGAATGTCGTCGTAGGGCGTGCCGACATACTCCACGTCGGGCAGCAGAATGAAATACTTCACGTCCAGAATGCGCGAGGTCTTGTCGGCACGCTCCAGCATGCGGCCGGCACGAAAAAAACGCCACAATTCCCCTTCCATCATCGCGTCCTGGGCAATGCCGCCCAGAAGCATGCCGGACCCTTTCACATGCCGGTAGAAAGCACCGGGATTCGACGGCGCGCCCTCCTGGCTCTGTGCCGCCTGCAGAACAAAGTGGTATAGAGCGTTGATCTCTTCCCACAGTTCCATCGGCAGGTGGTCGCGCACAATGCGCGCGTTTTCCCGCGCCTTGATCATGCAGGAAACGATCGAGTTCGGGTACTGCATGTCGAGCGTGAGAAAGTGGCTCACCCGTTCCATGGTGGGCGCCCCATACGCCGCGTTGAACAGAGGCCGGTCGCCGGTCACGTCCACCAGCGGCGCCCACATCGTGCCCGGCGCCCCCGGCAGATCGAGCGCGAGTTCCAGATTCACGTCCAACAGTCGCGCCACGCTCGCGGCCCGTTCGAGGTAGCGACTCATCCAGTAGATATTCTCGGCCACACGACTAAGCATGCTCGGCCTCCAACGCCCACTCGGCGGGGCCGTCCACCACCCAGGTATCCTTGCTGCCGCCGCCCTGCGACGAATTCACGACCAGCGAACCCGGTTGCAACGCCACACGCGTCAACCCGCCCGGCATCACGTAGATCTCCTCGCCGTAAAGAATGAACGGCCGCAGGTCGACATGGCGCCCTTCCACGCGATCTTCCACGAGCACCGGCGCGCGGGAGAGCGAAAGGGTTGGCTGGCTGATGTAGTTGCGGGGATCCGCCTTCAACCGTTCGGCGAACGCCTCGCGCTCGGCCCGTGTCGACTTTGGTCCCACCAGGATCCCGTAGCCTCCCGACTCGTTGGCCGGTTTGACCACCAACGACTCCAAATTCTCGAGCGTGTAGGCCAGCTCCTCCGGTTTGTAGCAGAGATGGGTCGGCACGTTCGGCAGCAACATCTCTTCGCCTAAGTAGTAGCGGATCATGTCCGGCACGAACGCGTAGATCACTTTATCATCTGCCACACCCGTGCCCGGCGCGTTGGCCAGGCCGAGCCGACCCGCGCGATAGACGTCCATCAGCCCCGGCACACCCAGCACCGAGTCCGGCCGAAAGACCTGCGGATCGAGAAACTCGTCGTTGACCCGGCGGTACAGCACATCCACACGCCGCAGCCCGCGCGTGGTGCGCATGCACAGGGCGCCGTCGGCCACCACCAGGTCTTCGCCCTCGACCAGCTCCGCGCCTATCTCGCGCGCCAACAGGGAGTGCTCGTAGTAGGCCGAATTGAATCGGCCGGGCGTCAGTACCGCGATCGTCGGGGCGTCGACGCCTTCCGGGGCGATGGACTCCAGCATATTCAGCAGTTGCGTCGGGTAATCCGCAACAGGCCGGACCGACACCCGGTTAAAGACCTCCGGCAGCGTACGCTTCATCAAGTCGCGGTTCGCCAGGACGTACGAAACCCCCGAAGGCACCCGGAGATTGTCCTCCAGCACATAGAAGGTCCCATCCGCGTCGCGTACCAGATCGCTGCCCGTCACATGGCACCAGACACCGCGTGGCGGCTCCAACCCCACGCAAGCAGGCAGGAACCCTTTGGCGCTGCGCAGCAGTTCCTCCGGCACGATGCCGTCCTTCACAATTTTCTGCTCGTGGTAGACATCATGCACGAAATGGTTGATGGCCACAATCCGCTGCCGCAACCCCCGCTCGACACGGTCCCACTCCGCTCCGTCCAGCACGCGCGGGATGATGTCGAACGGCCAGATTCGTTCGCTGCCCTCCTCCCCGCCATAGACATAAAAGGTAATGCCCATGTCGTGCAGGGCCTGCTCGGCAGACTGCTGCCGCAGCCTCAGCTCTCCAACTGGAAGCTTTTCGATACGCTCCGCCAACATCTTCGCCGCCGGCCTCGCCTTCATGCCGGCGTCGAACATTTCGTCAAAGAAGCCGTCAACCTGATACTCGCTGAACCTCATTGGGGATCGGACATGTGACTGATTCAACTCTCCTGCAATCATCCGCTCCTTAGCCATCCACATGCCATTGCGCCCGCAAAAACGAAACATCGAACGCAACCCACTGTAAATCAATATATTATACTCTCACTCCAGTCCCTTCATGCCCCGCAGGCCCCGAATAATGGCGTACATACTTGTCGTTTTTGTTTTCTGTTGATTCAATATTGTTCCTAAAGTGGTTCCGTCTGGGGCGGGTTTGTCGGCCCGCCAGCATCGCGATTGCCCGGCGCGGTGGGCAGGAAAGCCATCCGACTGTGGTCAGCTTCGGTCCATTTTTTCTAAGAGTTGCATTCCCCACCCGATTTGCTACCGTGCTCTCGTCGGCAGAGAGAAGGTCCGTGTGATCAGTGTTCGATTGAGAGTCGTGCCCAAGTTAGGCCGGTGACCGATCCCCGTCCGCATGGTGCGGAAACCATCACCGTCGCTCCCGTCGCAGCAAGGAAGAAAAGGAGTACCAAACATGGGTACGAGACTGTATGTAGGAAACATGTCCTTCAACACCACGGAGGGCGATATGCAGCGCCTGTTCGAAGAAGCAGGCACAGTGGTGGGTTGCGACCTGATCGTGGACAAGTTCACGAGCCGGTCGAAAGGGTTTGGCTTTGTAGAGATGGGGTCCCAGGAGGACGCCAACAAGGCCATCGAAATGTATAACGGCAAAGACATCGACGGACGCGCGCTGACCGTCAACGAAGCGCGCCCGCGCGAAGACCGCGGCGGCGGCGGCGGATACGGCGGCGGTGGCGGTGGCTATCGCGGCGATCGGCGTGGCGGTGGCGGCGGTGGTGGTCGCGGCCGTTATTGATCGCTTCCCCGATTGATGAAGCGGCGGTCGTGTTCCCTGGCGAATGCGGCCGCCGCTTGCTTTTCCACTCCACCCAGCCCCAACCCCTGATGGTGCCGATATGAGCCATCCCCCCGAAACCGAAAACATCGCCGTCTTCTGCGACTTCGAAAACATCGCCCTCGGCGTACGGGACGCCCGCTACGATAAATTCGATATCCGGGTCGTCCTCGAACGCCTCCTCCTCAAAGGCAGTATTGTCGTCAAGAAGGCTTACTGCGACTGGGCCCGCTACAAAGAGTTCAAAACGGCCATGCACGAAGCGGCCTTCGAACTCATCGAGATCCCCCATGTCCGCCAGTCCGGAAAGAACTCCGCCGACATCCGCATGGTCGTCGACGCGCTCGACCTCTGCTACACCAAGGAGCATGTCGACACCTTCGTCATCGTCAGCGGCGATTCGGACTTCTCCCCGCTGGTCAGCAAGCTCCGCGAAAACAACAAGGTAGTGATCGGTGTCGGCGTGAAGAACTCCACATCCGACCTGCTCATTGCCAATTGCGACGAATTCATCTTCTACGACGATCTCGTGCGCAGCAACAAGCCACGCAAGCGCGTCGCGAAAAAAGCGCCCGCCAAGAGCGCCGAACCCGCGGCACCCCGCGAGCGAAAAGAAAAGAAGGCGTCCCCCGAGGAAAAGGAGGGGGAAGACCGCATGCAGGAAGCGCTCGACCTCATCCTGGAAACCCTCGAGGCCCTCGAAGCGGAGCGCGGCGCCGACGACAAGATATGGGGCTCCATGGTTAAGCAGACCCTCAAACGAAGGCGCCCGGGCTTTGCCGAGTCCTACTACGGGGTACGCTCCTTCAATCAGTTGTTGAAGGAAGCCGAGGAGCGCGGTCTCCTCGAACTCGAAGCCGATGAAAAATCGGGCGGCTTCATTATCCGCGATTTCCGCTGATCCGATGATCTCCCACGAGGAAGAAAGCAGGAAAATCAGGATCCGTTACGGCATCGCCATGGTCCTCTTCTTCATTGGCGAAATCGGCCCGATCCCCCTCATGCCCGCGCTCGGCCTCATCGTCATCCTCTTCCGCCCGCGCTGGTTCGTGCGCCACGTGCATCGCATCTACTGCACGAAGTCGTTCCGAAAGACCAATCTGGAGCCCTCTCCCTCGGACGCCCCAAAGCCCGTGCAATGAAATCAGGCAAATGGACCGCCGCATTGGCTGCCTCATTCGCTTGACCCCCAGTCCCACACCGGCGTAGCCTCTTCGGTAGTTCTTTGGGTATCCCCGCGGTTGCGGGGAAGAGGCTCCAAACGGAAGTCCGTGCAAGTCGGACGCGGCCGCGCCGCTGTAACCGGGTACGGATCGACCACCACGCCACCCTCGCCTCTCGGCGCGGGGAAGGCGGTCGATCCGGTTCGAGCCCGGAAGCCAGAAGACGTGGAACCTCTTTCGCTGGTCTTTTTCGCGTCGGAAAAGACGGTCGAGATTCTGTCCCAGGGCTCCGCCCCTTCGCTCCTTCTCCCTCGTCGAAGCCGACGCCTCGGAGCGCGTCTTATGTGGGTCAAGGGAGGGAGTTGGAATAAGCTGACGGTCGGGTGCATCTTCTGCGCCACCCTCGCCGCTGTCTCCGTCTCCGCCGCCGAAAACCTCTTCGCCTCGCGCGTCATCGACTATCTGCCCGGCACCGGCCTGCCGATCGACAGCATCACCGGCGAACCCTTCACCGATCCCTCGCGCGCCCTCGGCCCACCCGCGGTCGACACCACCGGCGACGGCTTTCTCGTCTCCCCACTTACCTTGCTGCCGGTCACCCCGGCCTATCCCGCATTCCGCAGCTTCGAGCTGGTCTCCATCGGCGTTGGCGGGCACCTCACGCTCGAATTCGATCCGCCCATCCTAGATCACCCCCTCAACCCCTACGGCCTCGACTTCATCGTCTATGGCAACGCATGGCTCATGACCCCGTCGCCCGGCGCCTATGGCACGAATGACCCCTCCAACGTCCTGCTCGGTTCGTTCCTCGTCGAAGAGCCCGGCCTCGTCTCCGTCAGCGCCGATGGCATCGAGTGGCACACCTATACCGACGGCCCCTTCGCCGACAGCTTTGCCCCCACCCTCGGTCGGCGCTACAGCCCCGACGCGCCCGACCCCGCGCTGGGCACATGGAACGCCTGGTGGGGCGAATCCACGAACCCGCACCTGCCGCTCGACCCCGCGCTTCGCGCCGACGACCTTGCCGGCCACTCCCTCGCCTTCGCCGCCCAGGCCTATGGAACCGCCACCGGGGGCGCCGGTTTCGACATCGGCGGGTTCGACCTGCCGCTCGACCCCGAAACGGGCTACAGATTCGCCCGGTTCGTCCGCATCCAGAACCCCTCACCCACCGCCACCCCGGAGATTGACGCCATCGCCGCCGTGGCACCCGTCTCCGCTTATCGCCACTGGGCCTTGCAACGCTTCACCTGGCAGCAGCGCATGACACCCGACATCGACCACCCTGCCGCCGACCCGGACGATGACGGCATTCCGAATCTGCTCGAGTTCCTCTTCGATCTCGACCCAAACACGCCCAACCCCGAGCCGCTCTTCGCCCTCTCCGCGACGGTCATCGAGGGGCAGCCCAGCCTCCAGGTGCACTATCGCGTGCGCCACCTCCCGCCCGACATCGAACTCCGCGTCGAGCGAACGCAAGATTACCGGACATGGCTGGCGGACGCCGAAACACTCACCTGCCTCCCCGACCCCATCGCCCCGGAGTGGCAACTCTGCACGGCGACCTGGAGCGACACGAACGCCGCAGGGGCCTTTCGCCTGGTTGCCGAGGTCTTCACGCCATGAAAACACCCGACCTCCATAAGGGCTTCACCCTCATCGAACTCCTCGTGGTAATCGCCATCGTCGCTATCCTGGCAGCCCTGCTCATTCCGACCGCCGCACGCTCCCTGGAAGCCGCACGCGCCGTCCAGTGCCTCAGCCAACTGCGCCAGCTATCCATCGCGGCACATAACTACGCCGCGAACCGAAACGGCCGGCTCCCCCCCGCATACGCGCAGAACCGCTTCGAAGACGGGCGCCTGCTGCGCGCCGAGTGGGATTACATCACCGAGGTCGACTGGACGCAGGGCGGCCGCCAGTCGCGTCGCCCGGGACTCCTCTGGGAAGACGAAATCGATGTGCGCGTGCATCAGTGCCCCTCCTTCCGAGGCGCCGACAATGCGCATGGCGACCCCTACACCGGGTACAACTATAACACCAGCTACCTTGGCCGCGGCCCCGCCGAAGCCAACCCCGAGCCGGTTCGCCTCCAGGATGTGCGCAGCCCCACCACGTGCGCCATGTTCGGCGATGGCGAATATGCGGATGGCGCCAATAAATTCATGCGCGCCCCGTTCGACGACGTTGATAAAGGCGGCGACCGCTTCGCATTCCGACACACCGGCACCCAGGGCTTCCGCCACGCAGGCCGCACCCACGTCGTTTTCGTCGACGGCCACACCGCCGCCCTCGCTACGGCATACGGAGGGCCGCAAGCCGTGGCCCGCAACGTCGCGCCCGGCACCGGCTTCATCTCTCCCGACAACCGCCTCTATAACCTCGACTGAGACGAAAAGAGAAAGACACCATGACGAAAATCAGAACCCTCCTCCTCGCCTGCCTGCTCGCCCCCTTCTGCGTCAGCGCCATGCTCCACGTGCCCGTTGGCGACGGGCCACACCTTGCCACCGTTGTCCTCCAGTTTTCCAGCGGCGACACCTTCGTCTTCGACACCGCCTTCCAACCCGCCACCCTTACCGGGCTCGAGCTGCTCGACATCGTCGAAGCCGAAACGGCACTCACCACGCACCGCCTCGATTTTGGTTTCGGCGAATTCGTCGACGGCATGACCTATGGCCCCCACAGCGATGTCGGCTTCGGTGGTGGGGAGAACTGGTGGCACTACTGGACCCGCGCCGACAATCGTTCGCCCTGGGTCTCCTCCATGATCGGCGCGGGCGATCGCGTGGTGACCGACGGCAGTTGGGATGGCTGGGTCTACGGCAATGCCATGCCGCCCACCTACATTCCCGAACCCTCCAGCCTCTTCCTGGGCCTGTTCGGCATCGTCAGCCTGCGGGCGGCACGCCGCGCCCGCCCATCCATCAAGGCAGCCGCAGGCCCGCGGCCCGATAGATGCGGATAGGCGCGACGGCGGTTTTGAAATGAGCACGACAACATGAGCATCGGTTTAGCATTAGGTGGCGGCGGGGTACGGGGTCTGGCTCACATCCCCGCGTTGGAAGCGCTCGATGAGTGCGGGATTCGCCCGGCGCAAATCGCCGGAACCAGTATGGGCGCGATCATCGGCACCTTCTATGCCTCCGGCTGGTCCGGGGCACGCATTCGGACCTTTTTTGAGCAGCACATCGTTGAGCGTGACGATACGTGGAGAACGCTCTATCCCAAACGCCGTGGCCTGCTCAAATGGCTCAGCGCCTTCGGGCTTTCTTTCAAAGGCCAGGGCTTACTGGAAGTGGATGGCTTACTGAAAGTTCTCCTCGACTCCATTGAGGTGAAAACCTTCGAAGAGCTGACGATCCCGCTAAAGGTCGTGGCAACCGATTTTCACTCCGGCAAAGCGGTCGTATTCGACAGCGGCCCACTCTGGACGGCCATCAAGGCCAGCATTTCCATTCCCGGCGTCTTCCTGCCGGTCGAACATGAGGGCCGCATCCTGGTCGACGGCGGAGTCGCCAATAACCTGCCGTACGACCTACTGGCAGCGGACTGCGAAACCACCATTGCCCTCGATGTCATCCCAACGCCAGACGAATCCTGCGCCGACGTTCCCAACATGATCGATGCCACCCTTGGCATGCTGGACTGCATGATTGCGCAACTCGTGGAGGTCAAGCTGGCGCAACAACCGCCGACCATCTACCTGCGGCCCCGGCTCACCGGCATCCATGTGCTGGACTTCTTGAAGGCCGGTGATGCGATGCAACAAGCAGCCCCCGCGATGGAGGGTTTTCGCAAACAGTTGCAGTCTATAATGTAGCCGCCCCGGCTACGGGGCGGCCCGTTTCGCAGGCAACAAAGTGGCGGGAGCTTCCAGCTCCCGCACCCAGCGCCTGGCCCCTCCCCAAAACCCTGGCGACCTTTGTCGCCCCTCTTTATCGCGGCCCTTTGTCGGCCTTAAGCTATGGTCTATCGATAAAGATTTGCGCCAGAAGCTACCGTTGAAATATCGGCTGGAGGGCCGTACCGTACCCAATGCGTCTTCTGTCACGCCGTCTCCTATCTGATTGCACCACCTCTGATACCCAAAAGTGGATTATCCAACGTCCCCAATTCCGCCGGAAACGTAAAACCAGCGGCTCGCAGGGCGGCTTCCGCAGTCCCTAGCAAGAGATCTTCTTCAACTTCCTTACTCTCCGTAGCAACTAACCGAAGCTCGGCTACAACTGCACGAATCAGGAAGGAATTCTTTACATAGGGCAAAAGCGCTAGGTCGTCAGCAGCCGCACTGTCGTCCATATGAGGCATGTTGCAAAAGTACACCACCGTGGTTTGGAGCGGAGCTATACGCTGATCGTGAGTAATAGAGATCAACAGCGGATTACTATCGTATATACGTGTTCCGATACCCCAACTGTGCGCTGGCTTGTCCTTTAGCTCAATATCCGCGTTCCAATAGCGTGTAAACTCCGCGAATATGAACTCAGGAGGCCGCTCCGCACCGCTGTAATCAACACGAATCAGTCTGCCATCCCTGAGCACCGTGAGTTCTCTTCCCAACTCCTCGAAGTAGGCGAAAAACTCAATCGTCTGAGTATCCCTATTCCCCTGGACAGCGATCCAGCTGCGATTAGGGTTGGCGATCTCTTTGCCCGTGCTAAATGCGACACTAGCCCCGCTCGGCAACGGGAACGATGACCCCAAAAACTGCATTTGATTAGTGTTCAGGACACCAGGCGCTTTTTCTGCACGCCCTGCCTGGGAGAGAGCACAGGCACAGCATGCAATGACCGCAATTAGTTGACTTGCGTTTCTACATGTAAGGGCCGGCATCGGAGTCACCACTCAAAACTCACCCAGCACCGGATATCTAGCACCAGGGTCAGACCTTCATGTTCAAGATTCAGCATAGGCATCTCCCTCGCTATACGCTCTTCATTATGTCATCAGGCACGCATACCTGGCTGTGTCTTCGCCATCGCCGTTCCCACATTCATCCATCTGACAAATAGACCAAAGACCTCTACCCCAGCGCTGACGCGCACTGCCTTAACTATGTTGACATGGTACACAAGACCAGCCTCCTGTCGCAATGATCATTTTCGGCTTGTCGGCTCTCTCTGACACAGTGCCGTCTCTACTCAGGCTTGGATTTGCGTTCATGGGCCTTTGGGGTCACGCGTTTGCGTCGCGATAGGCACATGTAGCCGCCCCGGCTACGGGGCGGCCCGTTTCGCAGGCAACAAAGTGGCGGGAGCTTCCAGCTCCCGCACCCACCGCCTGGCCCCTCCCCAAAACCCTGGCGACCTTTGTCGCCCCTCTTTATCGCGGCCCTTTGTCGACAAAAGGCGCTCGGCGCCCCGTGCAGACAATCCGTTAAGCGCCGGATAGATCCACGGCTTTGCACAGCTTCTCTTTTCCAGAACGGGAGCAGGATGCTCCCGCTACTTTCGCCCGCAGATAATCTTGTTTATCATATTCCCTGAGTTGAGCGGGATCGTGGTAATGGATCGAGATGATGCAGCTCTTGTCTAGTACGCGGTTTAGGGCCAGATGACTTTGCGGATTCGTCACCGCGTCAACAAAAGCCTGTGCCGCATCCTCTGGTGTCCTGAAATGACCTGACGCATTCCGACCACAGCTCAGTACTGAGGTTCCCACGACGAGCAGCAGGACAGTCACGGCAAGGAGAAAGGGATTCCATACTGCCGACACCGCATTCTTCTTATTCATATTCTTGATCCATACCCGCATTTCCCATCAGGCCCGCAGCACAGGGCACACAGACATTAAGCCGTTGCGCAGAGTTGGGGAATCAGCCCCCGGACCTTGATGTTCTATGTCTTGAACTCCCTTGAGGTTTGAAATGCCGCCCAAGCGACGATCATCGGGCAATCCCGTGCCCGGATGCAAGCGGGCCGCCCGGTTGCGCAGCAATTCTCCGTATGGCCTGGAACGGGTTCTTCGGGCCTGCTGAAGCAGGTACTACGAACGGTTTTTCACCGGGTCTTCACCCGTTTGTAGTCCCGCCTTCAGGCGGCAAGGGCCATCATGAGAATTGCCGCCCGGTTGCGGCCGCGCGCGCAGCAGCCAGGAAGCCGCCGCCACGCCGGCCAGGCCAACGAAGGCCCCCGGCAGCGTGCCCACGGCCACGCTGGTGATCAGTCCCGCGAACAGGGCGGCGCCCCCGGCCAGAATGGCCGCCGTTCCGGTCGCCTGGGCGACTTCACGTTTGCGCCGCAGTTCGAAGCTGACCACGGCGGCCATCACCGGTGCGACCATCAGGACGCACAGCGCGAGCCAACAGAGCCGCCCAGCCCAGAAACCCGGCTCGCCCGGAATGCCTGCGTCAATGGGCGCTCCGATCCGCTCGCCCAGCCAGGCGGCGGGGAGTTCCGCCAGCTTGTGCCACAGGTAGAGGGGCATGCCGAGCGCGCCCAGCACGGCCACCGCGCGCGCCGCCCTCCGGCGGTCCAGCAACCAGCGCGCGGGCCTCTCGAATAGCAACACAGCGCCCACCTGCAGTAGGATCACGCCGACAAAGGCTAGTGTCGGCGGCAGCACGTTGTTGTTCCCTTCCAGGTTGCCGCCGATCATGGCCACTGGGTAACCGCTGGCCACGGAGGCGGCCAGCCAGGCCAGCCCGCCCAGGAGGATCAGTAGCCCCACGCCCGCTCCGCCGAAAAGCCCGCGTTTCCATGCAATGCCCAGTTGCTGCGGCAGCAGCCAGACGAGCAGCGCATTGACCCAGCCGATGCCCCCGCTGGTGGACGTAACCAAGCTGCCGAGCGCACGCAGGTCCCCCGGTGCACGAACGCCTGCGCGCAGCATGTCCGCCAGTGCGGCCAGCGCGATCAGCAGCAGCGCCGCCTTCAGGCCATACCTCCGGTCGGCCAAGACGCTCATGGGCAACAGCGCCTGCACACTCAGCAACATGATCAGGAACCAAAGGTGCACCGTCAGCGAGTGATTAAAGGGGCCAAGCAGCCGCCCGCCGGTGTAGAGGGCAATCAGCGCGAAGACAGCCAGCGCGGCCATGTAGGTCACAGTCGGTCTGGCCAGCCCCAGTGCCCTGCCCGCCCACCAATGCAACTGATGTTGCCCCTGGTCCAGGCGGCGCACCACCCCTTCCGTGCTGACCGCGGCCGAGACGAACACGAACAAGGGCACCACCTGAATCAGCCAGGTCAGCGCGCCGGCCGGCTCCCAGATCCACAGCAGGTGGTCGGTCGCGACCAGCCGCCCCTCTTCCAGGCGCGGCAGAGTGGCGATCCAGTGGCCGAAGACCACCACCAACAAGGCCCCGGCGCGCAATGCGTCGGGGTACTGATCGCGGTGTCCTGGTGGGTTAGCCTGCATCGTGGCGGGAAGAGGGGTCAGTCTTCCGATCTTGGTAATCTATTCTTTCATTTTTAGCAATCATAG
>SLOV01000339.1 GCA_007132345.1 Kiritimatiellia bacterium | reverse complement strand
CCTGCTCGACATTCAGCGCCACCTCGTCACGCGCGCCCGTGCCATCGTCAACGTCACCCTCGACGCCGAGGATTGGAAAGTGTTCAGTCCGAAGCTGAAAGGCTTTCTGGAGCAGCTTCCGGCAGAGTCGCGGCCCGACGCACCGCGAACCTTTTCGTTCGAGTCGAAGCCCGAAGGACTGAGCGCCCCAACCCAAGTCAACTACGTCGGCAAAGGCGTCAACGTATTCGATCTGGGTTACCGCCCGCACGGCTCGTCTGCCGTGGTATTGCACCACCTCCGCTCCGCCTGGCTGTGGGACCGTGTCCGTGTGCAGGGCGGGGCCTATGGCGCTTTCTGTTCGCTGGACCACCGCGCCGGCGCACTCACCTTCGGGTCCTATCGCGACCCAAACTTCCGCGAGACGCTCACGGTCTACGACCGCAGCGGCGATTACCTGCGCACCACGGCCTTCAGCGAGGCGGAGGTCACCAAGAGCGTCGTCGGCGCCATCGGCGCCATGGACCCCTACCGGTTGCCCGATGCGAAGGGTTATTCCGAACTCGTGCGCCACCTGGCCCGGGAAACGGTCGAGAGCCGGCAACAGTTCCGCGACGAAGTCCTCTCCACCACCGCCTCCGACTTTCGCGCCTTCGCCGACGTGTTGGATCTTGTGCGCGAGCATGGCCATGTGGTGGCGATGGGCGCAGCGGAAACCTTGTCGAAAGCGGCCGATGGCGATACGGTACTCTCGATTCTTCCCGTTCTCTGAGGAACCAGCTCATGCCCAACGCCGAAGAACCGTTCCAACTGGCCCTGATCCAGATGCCCGTCTCGCTCGATCCGGATGCCAGCCTGGCCCACGCCTGCGGGCGCGTCTCCGATGCCGCCGACGCGGGCGCCGATGTTGTCTGCCTGCCGGAGCTGTTTCGCTCGCCCTACTTCTGTCAGTCGGAAGACCCCGCCAACTTCGATCTGGCCGAACCGATTCCAGGACCGAGCACGGAGGCCCTGGCCGAAGTGGCCACCGACGCAGGCATCGTCATTGTGGCGCCCATCTTCGAGCGCCGCGGCGCCGGGCTCTACCACAACAGCCTCGCCGTCATTGAGCGCGACGGCAGCATCGCGGGCATCTATCGCAAGATGCATATTCCCGACGATCCGAACTACTACGAAAAGTACTATTTCACCCCCGGCGACCTCGGCTTCCGTGCCATCCCGACCTCCGCCGGTAAACTCGGCACCCTCATCTGCTGGGACCAGTGGTATCCCGAAGCCGCCCGCCTCACCGCCCTGCAAGGCGCCCCGCTGCTCCTCTATCCGACCGCCATCGGCTGGCTGCCCGACGAGGTCGGCAACGACGAGGGCGCGGCCCAGCGCGACGCCTGGATGACCGTTCAGCGCGGGCACGCCATCGCCAACAATGTCTTTGTCGCCGCCGTCAACCGTGTGGGCTTCGAACCCGCGGGCGGCAGCGGCCGGGACGGCATCCGCTTCTGGGGCGGCTCCTTCGTCTGCGATCCGCAGGGCCGCATCCTGGCGCAGGCCGGTGACGAAGAAGAGATCCTGCTGGCCACCATCGAACCCGCCCGCGTCGAGGCCAGCCGCCGCGCCTGGCCCTTCCTGCGTGACCGCCGCATCGACGCGTTCGAACCGTTGACCCGCCGTTTTTTGGACTGACCCCATGCGCGCACCGGCCCCCATGACCGGCGTTCCCCGCGACGAAGGCTACCGCGCCCCCGCCGAATGGGAACCTCACGAAGCCACCTGGCTCGCCTGGCCGCATAGCCCCGAAGACTGGCCCGGCAAACTCGAAAGCGTGCGGTGGGCCTATGCGGACTGGATTCGCCACCTCGCACGCGGCGAGCGCGTCCGTCTGCTGATCCCCGACCCCACAACCGAGGCCCAGGCACGGGTCATGCTGCTCGACGCGGGCGTTGACCTGGAGCAGATCGACTGGATCCGTTGCACCACCGACAGCAGTTGGATTCGTGACTTCGGGCCGGTTTTTCTCCGTCGAGAGGAGGAGCCGCATATCGCGCTGGCCCGCTTCGCCTTCAACGCCTGGGCCCTTTATCCCCAGTTCGATCGCGATGCCGCCGTGCCCCTCGCCCTCGCCGAGTTTCTCGGCGCACCGCGCTATGACGCGACCCGCCCGGAGGGGCCGATTGTCCTGGAAGGCGGCAGCCTCGAGTTCAACGGCGTTGGCACATTGATCACCACTGAAGAATGCCTGCTCGACCCTGCGGTGCAGGTGCGGAATCCTGACATGACCCGCGCCGAGTTGGAGCGGATCTTTCACGATTATCTTGGTATCGACAAAACCATCTGGCTCGGCGACGGCATCGCCGGTGACGATACCCACGGGCATGTCGACGATCTCTGCCGATTCGTCGATGCCTCCACGGTGGTCCTCTGCCGCGAAGATCGCGAAGAGGATGTCAACTACCGGCCCCTGCGCGAAAACCGCGAACGTCTCGAAGGCGCCACCCTTGCGGACGGCACCCGCTTGGAGATGGTCGATCTGCCCATGCCCCACCCTCTCTACTTTCGCGGCATGCGGCTCCCGGCCAGCTATGCCAATTTTCTCATCGCAAACGCCGCGGTTCTCGTGCCGACGTTCAACGATCCAAATGACCGCATCGCGCTCGGCATTCTCGGCGAGTTGTTCACCGACCGCGACGTCATCGGCATTCACGCCACCGACCTGGTCTGGGGTCAGGGCACGCTCCATTGTCTGAGCTGCCAGGAACCGAAGGCCGATTTCGCACGCTGAGCACAGGAGATTCGTATATGTGGTCCTGGAGTCTGAACTGGCATGACATCACCCCCCAACTCGTCATCGGCACCTGCCCCATGAGGCCCGCCGACGTGGCCCGCATTGGAAGCGGTGCACAGGTCGACGGCATCCTTTCCGTGCAGCACGACGATTGCCTCGCCTACTGGAAGATCGACGAGGCCGCCATGCAGGCCGCCGGTGCGGAGGCCGGCCTGCGAATGACGCGCGTCCCGATCCGCGATTTCGATGTCGAAGACAGCCGCCGTTGCCTGCCCACGGCCGTTGCGGCCCTGGCCGACCTGTATTGCGACTGTGAACGCGTTTACGTGCACTGCACCGCCGGGCTCGGCCGCGCCCCGGTCACCGTGATCGCCTACCTGGTCTTTATCGAAGGCATGAGGCCCGAAGCCGCGTTCGAACTCGTCAAGGCGCGCCGCCCCAGCAGTGTGCCGGCCTGGGAGGCCTTCGACGGGTGTCGTCGCGATCTGATGGAGCGCTGGAACCCGGCCATCCGGGCGCGCGCCCGGCAACTGGCCGAGGAATCCGGGGATGGCAACCACGACCAGCACTGGGACCGCGCCGCCGCGGAGGTATTACGCGAACGGCTGCTGGGCGGGATGCCGCAACGCTGAGTGACAGCAGGATGCTCCCACTGCTATTGTTATAGGCTGTCCCCAAAATCCTTGCGGAACTTCGCGGCCAAT
>SLOV01000371.1 GCA_007132345.1 Kiritimatiellia bacterium | reverse complement strand
CTCAAGTGCTCTTAGCGCTGCCTGCCCAGGTATGTCAACGCGGAGGGTCTTTATGGGAAGGGATGCATCTCGGAAAGCAGCGTGGCGATGGCCGATTCGGTGCTGTGGTCGGTGAGGGCTGGGGATGCAAAGATGAGCAGCAGGCTGAACAGGCCAAGACCCACGGCAATCCGGTCGCCAAGGCGCCAGGGTTGGATCCAGCGTGGCGTTGGCGGAGGCGCCGGTTCGGGTTCGGATGCCTCGCCGCCGCCTTGCACCGCAAAGCGCGCGACCTGGGCGGCGTCATCCACGGATAGCAGGACACCGCGCAACACGCGTTGCCAGGCCGCAAAGCGCGAGCCACCGCGCAGACCCGCGGCGCCGGCGCGGGCTACACCTTGCAGGCCGGCCACACCAAGGACGAGGTCGAGATAGAGGGTGACGACGAAGGCGAGGAGGACAAGCGCTACATCGAGTTTGAGTTCCCAGAGCGCCTCGCCGGCAACACGTCGCCACGGCTCGTGGAGGGCGCGCTGACGTATGACCTCGAACAGCCCATGCACGGCGACCACGGCGACGAGCCAGAAGAGGCCGAGCCAGATACTGAGCACCACGGCAAGCCCGATGTAGGCAACGATGAAGGCCTTGCTGTCGTCATGGTTGACGATCCAGCGATGAATCCGGGTGCCGAGGGAGTCGTGCAAGTAGCCGTTCTCCCATTCACAGGCAAAGCGGTTTGGCCATGGTGGCCAACGGTTCGTAGCCGCGGCGCGTGATGACCACAGTGTCCTCGATGCGCATGCCACCCCATTCGGGATCGTAGAGGCCCGGCTCCACGGTGACGACGTGGCCGACACGCAGGGGCCCGCCGCGGAGCGAGAGGCGCGGGCCTTCATGGATGTCGAGCCCAACGCCATGGCCCGTGCCATGAAAGAAGCCGAATGGGACGCCGTTTCGTTCTCCGGTTTCGAAGCCGCGCGCCAGGAGCACGTCCTGCACTTGGCGGTGCACGGCATCGCCGGTGACGCCGGGGCGCAGCATGCGAAGCGCGGCGGCCTGCGCCTCTTTGACGGCGCGGTACATGCGGCGCACCTCGGGTTTCGGTTCGCCTTTGACGACGGTGCGGGTGATGTCGCCCCAGTATCCGGTTCGTTGATGGCGTGGAAAGATGTCGAGGACGATCGGCTCGCCGGCGCACAGCGGGCCGCTGCCGCGTTCGTGCGGGTCGGCCCCCTGGCGGCCGCCGGCGACAATGGTTTCGGGGGCGTGGCATTGGCGCTCGAGCAGGGCACACTGGATTTCGAACCGGAGCCGTTCGGAAGTTAATAGCTGTCCCTTCCAGCGGAGCTGACCGCGTGGGCCGATACGGCTTTCGCGCAGGCAGGCGATGGCGCGGCGCATGGCCGCCACGGCGGCGCGCTGGGCCTCGCGCAGATGCTCGATCTCGATCGGGGTCTTACGCTCCCGTTCGGGAAAGATGGCCACCTCCGCGACGGCGACCCGGATGCCCGCCGCTTCGAGCGCGCGCACGACCCGCACCGGGCAGCCGGGGGAGACGGTGACTTTCTTGAGGCGCTCGGCGCGGAGCAGGGCGAGCGCCCAGCCGGAGAGGGAGCGGGCTTCGCCTTCTTCGCAGGGCAGTTGGCGGGGCGTACGGACGATGACACCCCGTGTGGTCTGGCGGGCGCGCCCGGCTTCGAGCGGTGGCACAACCAGAATGCGGCGGCGGCCCTGCTTGAGAAAGAGGACGGGGTCGGGCGCAACAAACCCGCTGGCGTAGAAAACGTTGGGTGCTTCGTCGGTGGTGGAGACGAGCAGAATGGCGTCTGTTGATTTCTTCATGGAAAAACCCCGTAAGGCGCTTCAGGATGCGGCTTAACCCTTTGAAAGGGAACTGTTTTCGAAGCCGTTTTCGTTTCTTCCGGCTGCAAGGGCAGGAGGCAACTGTTTTTTCCAACTTTTTATGTCGTGTCTATATGTTGTGCTCAATCGGTTGCGAGCAACGACTGGTTGTGGCGCTTACGGATTTCTAAAGCTTTATTGGATTTTCTCTTGTGGCTCATTTGCCCTTCTCCTACGCTCTGCATTCAGCACAGGCAGCCGAACCCGGATTGTGCTGTGGGTAAGTTGTGGATAAGTGACTCATAACCGCCTAGGTTGGGGTGGGGAAAGCTCCGCCGAAGGCGCTTGTTTCGCGGGAATTGCGGCCCATGAGCAAGGTTCAAGGAGGTGAACACGCGGGATGCAGGGAGGCGTCCTGGAGCGTGACGGTCTCCGAACATTGCGTGGGTAGATTCCACCGCCATACCCCAGCAGCCTCTTTCGGGCATGGGTGACGCCGGCTCGATTTTTTGAGGCATTGAGGAATCTTCGAACGAGGGCAATACGAAGGTGCAAACGAATCTGGCGGAATCGACATGGAAATCGGCATGCAAACATTTATCGGAGCGACTATCCAAGGACGTCTATGACCGCTGGATTGCGGTGATTGGCGCGAAGGAGCTTACGGACGACACCCTGACGCTGCGCGTCGCAAACGGGTTCTATCAGACGTGGCTGGAGGACAACTATCTGCCGCTGATCGAGAAGGCGGTGAGCGTTTCGGCCTCGCGCGAGTTGAAGATTGCCCTCGTGGTGGATCGGAATCTGAGTGTAGCCGCCTCGCCGACAGAGGAGTCGGAGGCCGCGGCCCTGCCCCAGGCGGAGTCGAAACCCCGGAAATCGCGCGCGGCTCGTACCGCGCCACCGCCGCGGCTGAACGAGAAGTATATTTTCGACCGCTACGTCATCGGCCCCTCCAACCGCTTTGCGCATGCGGCCGCGCTGGCAGTGGCGCAGTCTCCGGCGCGGGCCTACAACCCACTCTTCATGTATGGTGGCGCCGGACTGGGCAAGACGCACCTGATGCAGGCGATCGGCCATCATGTGCTGGAACACGGCCATGGCAACGTGGCCTTTGTGACCTGCGAGGAGTTCACCAACGATTACATCGATGCGCTCACCAGCAAGACGCTGGTGCAGTTTCGCCGCAAGTACCGCAACATCGATCTGCTGCTCATCGACGATATCCACTTTCTGGGCGGCAAGGAGCGGATGCAGGAGGAGTTCTTTCACACGTTCAATGCCCTGTTTGAGAACCACAAGCAGATCGTTATGACGAGTGATCGCCCGGCCAGCGATATTCACGGGCTGGAGCATCGCCTGGTGTCGCGCTTCGAGTGGGGGCTGGTGACGGAACTGGAGAGCCCGGACATTGAGACGCGGATTGCGATTCTGCGCAAGAAGCGGGAATTGCTCGGCATGCCGGTTTCCGACGAGGTGCTCGAATTCATCGCGCAGCACATTCGTTCCAATATCCGGCGTCTGGAGGGTGCGCTGATTCGGGTGGGTTCGTACGCGAGCCTTGTGGGCAAGGAAGTGACGGTGGAGTCGCTGAACAACCTGCTGCGCGATCTGCTCGACCAGGAGCAGCAGGAGACGGTCAGCATGGAGGGCAT
>SLOV01000070.1 GCA_007132345.1 Kiritimatiellia bacterium | reverse complement strand
GCGCGGAGGATCTTGCGGAAGACCTCCTTTTCGTGGTCACCGAGGAGGAAACGGCGTTCGAGGATGCGGCTCATGCAGTGGTAGCAGGAGCCGGGTTCACCTTTGATGCGGGCGGTTCTCAGGGGGGACCTCCAAGGGAAGGGCAATGTGATGGGGGAAGGATAGGGGATGGAGAAAAGGGGGACAAGAGAAAAATGATAAAAGGTGTGTCCCTAAAATGAGTTGCATGGGGGGAGGGAAAGAGGTAAAGTGGGAGGCTCATAGAAACCAAGGAGGGTGAAATGAGCTTTCTGGGAATTGTGCTGGGGATCGTTGTCTATTGTTTCTTTAAAGCAGTGCTGACAGGGTTCTATACCGTCGCGCCAGACCAACGGGCGGTTGTGACCAGCTTCGGCGCCGCACAGAAGATCGAGGGCGGAGGAGGTATGCCCCCTCCCCTCTCCGACGAGGAACGGGAACGCTACCACTACCCGCAAGTGCGCGTCGTGAAACCGGGCGGGCCCTACTTCAAGTTGCCCTGGCAACAGGTCCACCGCGTCAGCGTTGCCACACAGGCTATCGATATCTCGTGGGACCCCTCGAAATTCCAGGAAACCATCGAGGCCGTTACGAAAGATAACCTGACAACCGGGGTAAACGGACAGATCCGTTACCGCATCAGCGAAGGAAACCTCTTCGCCTACCTCTTCGGCGTCACCAGCCCGCTGGAACACGTGATGGGCTACTTCGTCTCCGTGCTGCGCGAACGTATCGCCAATTTCACGGACCCCAAAGGCGGCGGCTTGCTCGAAGATGCCATGGAGGGTAGCCACCTGAAATCGGAACTGACGGAAGGCGTGTCGATTAACGATCTACGAAAGAACCTCCCCCTGATCAACCAGTACATGGAGGAGCAATGCCGCTCCACGTCCGGACGCTACGGGATCGAACTCGATGCGGCACTGGTCACGGAAATCAGCCCGCCCCCGGAAGTGGATCGGGCCCTCTCGGCCATTAACAGCACCCGCAACCAGGTCGCGGCGGACATCAGTACCGCACGCGCCGATTCGGAGCAGCAAATCACGATGAGCGCGCGCGCTGTAGACATCGCGACCAACAACGCACAGGCGGAAGTCGCCCCGCTCAAGGAACTCGCCGCGACGCTTACACAGATCAAGGCAGAGGGCGGCAAGGCAAGCCTGCAAGCCTATCTCCGAAATCTCTGGGTGCCCCTCTATTCGAGAGCGGGACGCGTCCTGGTCGCTAAAGACACAAAAGGAGGGGTAGCCTAATGTTCATTGCCTCTTTCATCTTCGGCCTTTTTCTAATTCCTGTCCTGCTCCGCGTGGCGCAGTTCTTCGGTCTGTACTCCTGCATCAAGGAGTGCGAGGCGCATGTCTTTACTCTCTTCGGGAAAGTCGTTGGCACGATTGACCAACCCGGGCTTCAGTTCCCCGTGGCACATTTCGGGCCGCGCGCCATGCTGATCCCCTTCTTCGGTAAACGATACGTTGTCAGCACGGCCCTGCGCCAACATTACCTGCGTAATCAGATGGTGAATTCGGAAGAAGGAACGCCGATGGGCGTCGGCATCTGGTACGAGAAGCGTGTAGCGGATCCCGTGGCGTATCTCTTTACCAATGCGAACCCTGAAGGCTCGTTGCAGGCGAATGTCACCAGTTCCACCATCTCCACGCTCAGCAACCTGGAGATGGACGTGATGCTGGAAGACCGGCACAGCCTGAGCCGAACGGTCCGCGCGACGGTCTCGCCCCTCTCGGAGCAGTGGGGCTATGTGCTTGGCTCGGTCTACATTCGGAAAGTCGGGTTCACGGACACCAGCATGGTGGAGAATATTACCGATAAGGTGGTCAAGCGCCTGGTTCAGGTCACCAGTGCCATGAAACAGGATGGTGACAATCGCGTCGGACTCATCCGCAGCGAAACGGCCTACAAGGTTTCGCAGAAGATGGCCGAGGCCGCGTCCTGTCGCCCGAAAATCGTCGGAAAAGCCCTGAAAGAAATCGCCGCACAGGACCCGGAGATCCTCGAAGCGGTGATGGATGTGATGGAGGTCAACAAGCTGCTGGATTCACAGGCAACCATCGACATTCTACCCGCCAATGCCAACGTCTTGATTCAGGCTGGGGAGCGACCCACGCCGTTAAGGCCCTGAAGCCCGGCGTTTCAGGACTGAGAGAACGGATAGCCGATCTCACGCACTGTTCTCTTCAGCAAGGCTGCCTCAGACGGCAGCGGCTGAGGTGACCGCCGCGAGCCGTTCGAGCTTTTCGTTCGCTTTGCCGCTGTCGATGGAGTCCGCGGCCGCGGCGATGCCGTCTTGAAGGTTGTCCGCCTCGCCCCCGGCCACAATGGCGGCCGCGGCGTTGATCAGGACGATGTCGCGCGCGGGCCCTTTTTCGCCCTTCAGTACACGCCGCAAGATCTCCGCATTTTCTTCCGGTTCCCCGCCCGCGAGGTCTTCCGGTTTGGCGCGGGGCAGGCCAAGCGTCTGTGGGTCCAGTTCATATTCCTTCACATGGCCGTCGCGCACTTCGGCAATGACGCTGGTGGTCGTGGTCGTGATTTCGTCGAGACCGTCATTGCCGTGCACGATAAACATGTGCTTCGCGTCGAGCGTAGAGGCGGCCACAGCCATCAGCGGCACGAGGTCAGCGGAATAGACCCCGAGCACGCCATGCCGGGCGCCGGCGGGGTTTGAAAGCGGGCCCAGGATGTTGAACACCGTTCGAATCCCGATTTCACGGCGCGGGCCGATGGCGTGTTTCATGGCCGGATGCAGGGACGGAGCAAAGAGGAAGGCGATGCCGATCTCGCTGAGGCAGCGGACCATCACGGAGGGATCCACGCCGATGTTCACGCCGAGGGCCGTCAGGACGTCGGCGCTGCCACAAAGGCTCGAAACGCTGCGATTCCCGTGCTTGGCAACGGTGATGCCCGCGCCAGCGGCGACAAAGGCAGACGCGGTGGAGACATTAAAGGTGTGGGCCCCGTCGCCGCCAGTGCCGCAAGTATCGACGACCCGCCCGCCCGGGGCCTCGATGGCGACAAAGTTCTCGCGCATGGCCCGCGCGCTGCCCTGGATGATTTCGGCGGTTTCGCCGCGGATGCGTAAGGCGGTGATATAGGCGCCGATCTGGGCGGGGGTGGCTTCGCCGGTCATGATCTGCTTCATGGTTTCATAGGCGCGTTCACCGGAGAGGTGCTGGCCGGCGGCGAGGGTATGGATGGCGTCTCGGATCATGGGCGGGCTCCGTTGGCGTGAGTTCGCTGGTTTTTCTGGTCGCGACTGGGGAGGCTAGCATAGGATGTGAGGGTGTCCAATCGAATAGCTTGGGTCAAAGGTGGTGCCGAAGTCGTCGGCAAGGTGCTGAGAACCGGGCTGATCTTTCGCTCCTGCCGCACAAGGCGGCAGGGGGCGTAGGCTTCGGGGTCCATGCAGGCGGCAGGGGGCGTGGATCCGGGCGCGTGCAGGCGGCAGG
>SLOV01000090.1 GCA_007132345.1 Kiritimatiellia bacterium | reverse complement strand
GCCTCTCCCTCATTGCCTCTCAATCGGGCATTGCGTTCGCTGCAGGCCGCGGTAAAGTCCTCATCTCTCTTCAGTGCCTGCATGTGAAGGCGCGCTGGCTTGATTCAACCTCTGGAGAAACCTATGCGAACGATCGATAAGACAATAACGGGTACCGTGTTGGCAGTCCTTCTGGGAACTCTACTGGTCTCCTCATCGGCCATCGGACAGGATCGTGTGGAGTTGGAGACATCGCTCGGGCGAATTGTCGTGGAACTGAATGCGGAAAAGGCGCCCATCAGTACGGAGAATTTTCTGGAGTATACCGACGACGGTTTCTATGACGGCACCATCTTTCATCGCGTCATTCCGAATTTCATGATTCAGGGCGGGGGCTTCACGCGTGACATGCGGCAAAAGCCGACGCGGGGCGGCATCGCCAACGAAGCGGCGAATGGCCTGAAGAATCGGCGCGGCACGATTGCCATGGCGCGGACCGCGGACCCCAACAGTGCTACCAGCCAGTTCTTCATCAACGTCGTTGACAACCCGAGCCTCGATCACCCCTCCTTCGACGGGCACGGATATGCCGTCTTTGGCCTGGTCGTCGAGGGCATGGACACCGTCGACGCCATCCGCCAGGTTGAGACCCGGCGCCAGCATGGGCATAACGATGTACCGGTCGAGACCGTTATGATTCTCTCCGCGCGCCGTGTGACAACAGAATCCGCGGAGGCGGACGAGGCACAGCCATCCAAGGAGCCGTCGGACGAGCCAGGAGAGAAAACGCCAGTCGAAGTGCCTTAGCAGCGGCGCCTTCGGACAAGAGACCGCCCGGTTTCAAGGCATCGCCATTCGAGGCGTTATCGGAAAAACGGCTCGAAGAGTGGTTCTTCCTCTTCCTTCGCGTCGCGAATCGCGTCCGGGAATCCGGCCTGCACCGCATAGACCCGTGTGACGATGGGCGCGGTCTTTGAAGATCGTTCGGTCAGGACGACGGCGTTTTCCTCAAAGCGGACCCACAGGTTGGCCGCCTCCGCGATTGCGCGGATCGCCTCATAGACGCTGACCTTTCGGAGCGAAACGGTGACACGCGGCCCCTCTGTATCGGGGTCCGCATGGAAGAGAATATTGATGCCCTGGCCCGCTTCATCCGCCTCCTGCGCGGCCAAGGACAGAGCGGCCAGCACATCGGGTGCCCGCGCATCCCGAACCTGAAGCTCTGGAATTTCCAGTTCCCTAGCGCGCGCCGCCATCGTTTCCGCTACGTCAACGCCGCCAGAGCTGACACCGGCCAGCAGCAGCCAGGTGACCAGGAAATATTTCCATCGGGGCTTCATACCTCATGGTACGCTGCCTTGTGGACAAACTCAACAGGCCGTGGCTGTAAAGGGTCCCTGCCCGCAGCGCCATACCGAACCGCCCTGCGGCACCGGCTGAAGCCCGTTTAAGGGTTCCCAGACATGGGGCTCTAGCGCGACGAGGCCCGGCCCTTTGCGGGGGTGGAACGAGGAACCTTGCGAGGTCATCGCATCGAATGGAACGCGCGCTCCACGCCCCGCATAGGACGGCCCGCTACTTGAGCACGGCGAGATCAGCCCCGAAGTTAATGTGGTAGGCCGCGCCATCCATGACCAGCGCGGGCACGGATTTCACGCCGGCGCTCTCGGCTTCGGCCACCCGCTCTTTCGCTTCGCCAAGATGAACGATCTCGACATCGAACCGCTGTGGATCGAGGGCGGCAGCGACTTTTTGCTCCGCGTCGACACAAACGGGGCAGCCAGCATGGTAGAATAGGGCTTTGCTCTTCATTTTCTCTCTCCTGTTTTTCTTCGCGCCTCATTGCGCGTTCAGGCTACAGTGACCCATGTCCGCATCCGCCGTAAGTGGGCACAAAACGGTAACCACCCCGAACAGGAACCCGCCATGACCGCACGAAAAACAAAGTATCTCTCGCTTGCGGAGCGCCGCGCCTACCACAGCCTGGAAGATATTGTGGGCTGCAAGTGGTCCGCTGGCGTGGTGGCCTCCATCGCGCGCGGCGTGCGGCGGCCCGGTGAACTGGAGCGATATATCCCCGGCATCTCGAAGAAGATCCTGAATGAGCGGCTCCGTAAATTGACGGACTATCGCGTTATTGAACGTCAAGAAATCCCGGACCGTGTGAAGCATGTCGAGTATCGCCTGACACCGACGGGTGAAAAGCTGGCTCACCTGATTGAGCAGCTTCAGGAGTTGGGCCAGCAACACCTCGACTCGCTGCCCGGCTGAACTCAGCCACCATGGTCTTGTCAAACAGACCAGCCGCTGAGCGGGAGCAGGATGCTCCCGCCACTTTGTTGCCCCGAGCCTGGGACATGGACGCCTTGCACCAAAGTTGCCTGAGCATCCTGCTCCCGCTTCCGCTTATCTGGTCCATCACAAGCCAGAGACCTGCGCCAGGACCAGAGCCCAAAGGCCCAGCAATTCTCAGTATGGCCCTTGCCGCCTAAAGGCGGGACTACAAACCGGCGAAAAACCGTTCGTAGTACCTGCTTCAGCAGGCCCGAAGAACCCGTTCCGGGCCATACTGAGAATTGCTGCCAAAGGCCGCAACGGCTTGACATCCCGGGGCTCATGGAGTGGGGTGGGGGCATGATGAAAACCTTGCTGAAATCGATTCTGCCCGCCTGCCTTGCCCTTTGCTTATCTGGCTGTGCCCAGAAACGAGAGGAAGGAACCCTGCGCATCTGGTGTCACCAGGGGCAGGAGGCGGAAAACCGCGCCATGCGGGAAATGGTCGAAGCCTTCAACCTCGCCCACGCGGAACAGGGCGTGCGCGCCACGATCGACTTCTTCCCCGATTACCAATACACCGAGCGCCTCGCGATCGCCGCCGCCGCGGGGGACCTGCCGGACGTGTTCGATCTGGATGGCCCCACCGTGGCACAGTTCGTGGATGCCGGGGTTTTGGCACCCTTGACGCCCTACTTCACGGAAGAAGAACTGGCCGACTTCCTGCCGACGATTCTTGAGCAGGGCACGATCGACGGCACACTCTATGCCCTGGGCGCCTTCGATTCGGCCATGGTGCTCTATTACGACCGCGCCATGTTCGAAGAGGCGGGGGTCTCGCCGCCGCCCGAAAACGAGGCGTGGACTTGGGCAGAGTTTGTAGAGGCCTGCCGACTACTGCGCGCAGCCGATATCGAACCGGTCAGCCTGCACATGGATGTGACGGCGGACGAGTGGTACACCTATGCCTTCAGCCCGCTGATCTGGTCCGCGGGCGGTGCGCTGATCGATGTCGAAGCGAATCGGGCGGAGGGCGTGCTGAACAGCGCGGGCAACGTGGCCGTGTTGCGCGACTGGCAGAGGCTGTTCGAGGAAGGTTTCGCATCGCGCAGCCCCATCAATCCCGATCCGTTCGGTGCGGGCGACACGGCGATGGACTGGAGCGGACACTGGATGGCGAGATCGCACATCGAGAACAAAGGCGAGCGCCTCGGGGTGATGCCTCTGCCGCGCACCGGCCCCGAACCGG
>SLOV01000040.1 GCA_007132345.1 Kiritimatiellia bacterium | reverse complement strand
TCGTCGACCTCCATCCCGAGGCCTCGGCAGCCGGCTTCGTAAACGCGATAGAGCGGACTTTCCGGGAAGCGCCGCCGCCGCAGGAAGACCGCCGTGGGGTCTTCTTCCCTTCGAAATTCCTTCAGAAACGTCTCTGATGTCTGCCTGGCCTTTTTCAGCTCCATGCCTTTGGTCACCATGATCGACCAGGCCACAATCGAGCCGGAAAAGAGCAGGATTACAATGGCTTTGCCCGGGACATTGCTCTCTTGAAAAGCAAAGACAATGTCCGCAAGCGGCAAGAGGGGAAGGAGGGAATAGAATTCGAAGAGCATTGTTTCTCCAGAGGAAAGGCACCACTGGCCACAACCTAGCGAACCGCTCGCGCGCGGTCAATGCGGGCCGCTTGCCTCGCGCATCAAGAGTGTTTCGCTTGACCTTTGCCGTGAACAAGCAAAGATGCGCTTTGTCGATTCTCATAGGAGGAAAGTCGAATGTCCTGCAAAGCCCTGCTCCCCGTTTTCACCGCGCTTACCGTTTTTCTCACAGGTTCCTGGATGGCTCCCGCTCAGCCGCCTGTCGATCTCTCGCCAGCCGCCCGGGAACGCAACGTGCTCTTGAGCCGGCTCCAGCAGATGAGTCATGGCTACTTCACCCAGGAGCAGTGGCAGGAGGCCCACAACGAGATCCACCGGCTGCTCGACCAGGCGGAGCGTGCCGGCGACTATTCCGAAGTCATCGACGTGACCCTGCTGCTGGCCCGCGTGCAGAGCGATATGCTCGGCCAGCACACGGATGCCCTGCAAACCCTCTCGAACCTCAAAAGACGGTTTATGGATTCCAGCGGGCTGCCGATGGGGCGCGTCTATGCAGCGCTCGCCGAGGTGCATGCCAAACTCGGGAATGCGCCGGTCATCGAGCAGCTTATCGAGGAATTCCGCACTGGACCTCACTACGATCCGGTCGATTACGCAGTTTCAGGCGGGCTCGACCCTTCCATGCCGGTCCGCGTGGTAAGGCCCATGCCGGGCGGTGACGATTCCGTCACGGTGACCATCATGAAACGCCATTTGCGGCAAGCGGCGCAGGCGCCGGGTTCCTCGTTTCCCGCTTTTCGCCTCACGACACGCACCGGGCAGGTGGTTTCCAACGCCGACTTTGCCGGGCGTGTGCTGCTGGTAGATTTCTACGCACCGACGTGGCCGGCCTGGCAGGCGGACCTTCCCTATCTGGAGCGGCTCTACCAGCGTCACCGTGCCGCGGGCTTCGAGGTTCTTGGCATCAGTCTCGACCCGCGCGAGGTGCGCGCTGACGCGGCAACGGCTCTGCAGTTGCCCTGGCCGCAAGTCGTGGGCGACCGCGAACTGCGCCGACAGGTCGGTGTGCTGGGGCAACCGCAGCGGTTCCTGCTCGACCGCCAGGGCCGGATCGTGTCGCGGAACCCGTCGATTCCCGAACTCGAAGACCTGCTGGCGCGCGGATTGTAGTCCGAATGGCGCTGGCGATTGCGTTCGTTCACGCGGGCTCGTGTAACTCCCTCCAGAGACGGGCAGGCGCCCCTCCATACCAGAAGAATTCAGGGGAATGGAGGGCGGAGTTACACGGACGTGAGTCCCCCTGTTGGGGGGCCAACGTCCCTCCTCACGAGGGACGCCGCGCACCCGGCGTAGACCTGCAAGACCGCGAGAGGCCTCTTCACCCCGCACCCGGACCTTCAAACACATTCAACTCAACGCGGCCAGTCGCCGCGCTCGCCATCGCCGCACCGCCCACTTTTCCCCCTCGATGAGGAAATACGAGGACAGCGTCACCCCGACAATCACGGCCCATTCGAGGCCGCCGATGGAACGGGTATCGAAGAGATCCTGGAACCAAGGCACATAGGTGAACACCAACTGCCCGACGATCACCGTCGCCATGGCCAATAGCGCGATGGGGCTGCCCAGCCAGGTCGCCACCGTCAGCCCCGATGCGTAGATCGAGCGGACGTTGAGCAGATAGAAGACCTCGAACATTACGAGCGCATTCACGGCCATGGTCCGCGCATACGCTTCATCAAAGCCTACATGATGCAGTCCCCACAGAAACAAAGCAAAGGTCCCGATGCAGCGGGTTACGCTAACAAATCCGATACGCCATAGGAACAGCCCCGTCAGCAGCGGCTGGTCCGGCTCGCGCGGCGGCGCCTGCATAATGCCTCTTTCCGGCGGCTCGAACGCCAGCGCCACCGCCAACGTCACGGCCGTAATCATGTTGACCCACAAAATCTGCACCGGCGTAATTGGCAGGGTCATCCCGGCGACGATCGCGGCAATGATCGTCATGGCTTGCCCGCCGTTCGTCGGTAGCAGAAAGAGAATGCACTTGCGCAAGTTCGTATAGACCGTGCGCCCCTCCTCGATGGCATGGACGATGGAGGCGAAGTTGTCGTCGGTCAGCACCATCTCCGAGGCTTCCTTGGAGACCTCCGTGCCCTTGATGCCCATGGCAATACCGACGTTCGCGCACTTCAGCGCCGGGGCATCGTTGACGCCGTCGCCCGTCATGGCCACGATATCGCCCCGCGCCTGAAGGGCCTGCACGAGGCGCAGTTTGTGTTCTGGGCTGACCCGTGCAAAGACGTCGGTATGTCCCACCGCCTCGCGCAACGCCTCGTCGGGCAGCACCTCGATTTCGCGGCCAGTCAGCACGGTTTCCCCGTCCCCAATCCCCATCTGCTTGCCGATGGCGGAAGCGGTGAGCGCATGGTCGCCGGTCAGCATCTTCACGGCAATCCCTGCCTCCTTGCACTCCTTCACGGCGGCGATCGCTTCGTCGCGCGGCGGGTCATAGATGCCAATAACGCCCAGCAGCGTGGCGCGCCCCGACAGGTCTTCGGCTGAGATCGCCGTCGTCTCTGGCGGAAGCACGGCCTTTGCCAGGAGAATCACGCGCGTGCCCGCCGAGGCGAGCGCCTTGTAGTGGCCGTCCCAATCCTCGCGGTTGAGCGGCCGTTCGCCGTCGCGCCAGCGCTCGGTTGCGCACATATCCAGCAGCACCTCCGGGGCGCCTTTGATGGAGGCGGTTCGTTCGCCGCTGGGCGCGTGGTGCAGCGTGGCCATGAAGCGGTGCTTCGAGTCGAAGGGGATGGAATGGATGCGCGGCCAGGCGCGTCGTTCGGTCCTGTCGTCCAGGCCCGCCTTCCGCGCAAAGACGACCAACGCGCCTTCCATGGGGTCGCCGTCCACCTGCAGGAGGCCCTCTTCGTCGAGCGTAACCTCCGCATCGTTGCAGAGCAGCCCGGTGCGGGCGCATTCGACAAGCGTCGCATGTTCTTCCGGCACATACGGCACTTTGGCGCCGGTCATTCGGATGGCGCCCACTGCATCATAACCCTGGCCGTCAATGACATAGCGGTCGCCGCCGGTCCGCAGCAGTTTCACCACCATCTCGTTGCGCGTGAGTGTGCCGGTCTTATCGGAACAAATCGCAGTGATGGCGCCAAGGGTATCCACGGCCGGGAGCCGCCGGATGATGGCGTTGCGGCCCGCCATGCGTTGCACGCCCAG
>SLOV01000277.1 GCA_007132345.1 Kiritimatiellia bacterium | reverse complement strand
CTGACCTCCCGGGTTGGCCCCGACCTGGCCGCACAACTGCGGGATTTAACCATGACGCTCTACACCGAGGCCGCACAATATGCCGAGACACGAGGCATTCTGCTCGCGGACACCAAGTTCGAGTTCGGCCTGGTCGACGGCGTTCTGACCCTGGTGGACGAGGCCCTGACGCCGGATAGCTCCCGCTACTGGCCGCGCGCGACCTGGACGCCCGGCGCCTCCCCGCCCTCGTTCGACAAACAGTTCGTCCGCGATTATCTCGAGGACACCCAATGGGACAAGTCTCCCCCGGCGCCCGCACTACCGGAGGAGGTCGTGGCCCGAACCCGCGAAAAATACCTGGAGGCCTACCGCGCCATCACCGGCCAGGATCTTCCCACCGCCTGACCCGGCCCGGAGCGCTATGGGGCCGCGACCGAAACGGAACGCCGCATGCAAGTCCTGCTCGAACAGTTCCTCGACTACACCCAGATCGAGCGCGGGCTCAGCGGTAACACCCGGTCCGCCTACGGCGACGACCTGCGCCGATTCGTCGACTTTCTCCAGCAGAACGCCATCCGCTCCCTCAACCAGGTCGGACGCAAACAGATCCTCGATTTCCTCATGGCCGAAAAGCAGCGCGGCATCGGCGCCCGCTCCCTCGCGCGCCGCTTCGTCTCTATCAAGGTCTTCTTCCGTTATCTCACCGACGAAGGTCTCCTCCCCGACAGCGTGGTCGAGGCCATGGACTCCCCACGGCTCTGGAAGCTGCTCCCCGAAACCCTGACCCCGCGCGAGGTGGAACAGTTATTGCAAACGCCGGACGCGGCATCGCTGCTGGGGCGCAGAGACCGCGCCATCCTCGAAACCTTCTATGCCACCGGGCTGCGCGTCTCGGAACTCTCCACGCTCGACCTCGACAGCCTGCACCTCGACGAGGGCTACCTGCGCTCCATCGGCAAAGGCAACAAGGAACGAATCGTCCCGATCGGCGGCGCGGCGGTTAACGCCCTGCATGCCTATCTCGAAGAGGTCCGCCCGGAACTCGCCCTTCCAGACGGACCCCGCGCCGTCTTTCTGACGCGGCGCGGCGCCCCCTTCAGCCGGAAAGGCCTCTGGAAATTGATCAAGGTCTACGCGCACCGCGCGGGCATCGCCAGGAATGTCACCCCCCACACCCTGCGCCATTCCTTCGCCAGTCACCTCTTGAGTAATGGCGCCCCATTGCGCATGATCCAGGAAATGCTGGGTCACGCCGACATTGCCACCACTCAGATTTACACGCACGTCGACGCGGCTCGACTCCAGTCCGTCCACGCTCGCTATCATCCCCGCGCATGAAGAGCCCGTACCGCCAATTGGAGAAACGCCTCGGTTACCGCTTCCTGCGTCGCAAGCGTCTCGAAATGGCGCTAACGCATCGTTCGTTCCGCTACGAAAACGAAGGCGTCGAAATCGATAACCAGCGGCTGGAATTCCTTGGCGATGCCGTGCTCGGGCTGGTGGCCGCTACGCATTTGTACCAGACCTTTCCCGACCTGCAGGAAGGCGAGCTGACCAAGCTGCGCAGCCATCTCACCTCCAGCGCCAACCTGGCCCGCGTTGCCGAGGAGATCGGGCTGGGCGAGTTTCTCCGTCTGGGCCGCGGCGAGCAACAGACCGGCGGCCAAACACGTGCCTCCAACCTCACCGACGCGATGGAGTCCGTCATCGGCGCGGCCTATCTCGATGGCGGCCTGCGAGGCGCGCGCAAGATTTTCGAAAAGGTCCTGATGCGCTCTCTGGATGCGCCCACGGAGATCCACGCACAGGACAACCCCAAAGGCCGGTTACAGGAGCTGGTCCAGCAGCGCTGGCGGCTCACGCCAAAGTATCGCCTGATCGCCGAAGAGGGGCCATCCCATAATCGCATCTACACCGTGCAGGTCCTGATTCGCGGCACGGCCTATGGCACCGGTTCGGGAAACAACAAGCGCGCCGCCGAAATGGAGGCAGCGCGCGCCGCCTATCAGGAGATCGAACCGCTCGATCACCTCCCCGAACGGCAGGATTGAACCGGTACCACTCACTGGGTGTTTGACGGGCCAAGCAGATGGTCTATGATGCGATCATGTTCGGGCGGCATTCTATCTTCCGGCGAAGCGTAAGGCGGGTGTGGGTCAGTCTTCTGGCCGCGCTCCCGCTCTGCGCAGCGCTGGCTGCCCAGGACCCTGTGCAGGAACTGCTGAGCGAAGTAGAGCGGCTGGACACCCTGCGCGAGACACTTCAGCGCGAACGCGCGGAGTGGGAGATTCAGAAAGAATCCATGACCCACGGCATGGACCTCCTTCAGCGGGAGAAGGCCCTGCTCGAACAACGGATTGCCGCATGGACCGAAACCGCGGACGTCCAGGATGAGGAGGCGCTGCGCCTGGAGCAGGGTCGCGCCGAACACGCGCGCGCCTTGCAGGAGGCAGGGCGGCGTCTGGACGATGTCCACGCCTCCCTACAGTCGGCGCGCCGCCTCTTTCCGGACCTGTTCGAAGCCGAAGGGGCGACTGCACCTGCGGACCGACTGCGAACCCTCTTCGGCGCGGCGACCGGCCTCCAGCGTCAGCTTCAAAGCGTCGTTTTCGAACAGCAACTGATGGACCTGCCAGACGGTTCGCGTCGCCAGATGGATGTGCTGAAGCTGGGCCATTCGCAGGCCTACGCCGTGGCCCTCGACAACGGCACGGCCGCGCATGGCGTCTGGAGCGGCGAGCGATGGGAATGGCGTTGGGACCCTGCCTGGGCCAGAGAGATTCGCCATGCGATCCGCGTCTATCAAGGCCAAGGCGCGCCACGCTGGGTGCTGCTGCCCGTCTCCATGCCGGAGGGCGACCGCCCATGAAAGAGCTTCGCACCGTCACGGTCACCCCGAGCGGAGTCGAGGGGTCTCCAATGCCTCCAGAGTCCTTGGCGATCTCTAAACCTTGCTTTCGCTGCAACAAAACCAGCCGACTTGCCCGTGCAACGGCGGCGCGGTCTCTTCCCATCATGTGGATCGCTCTTCTGGTCTTCCTTTCTGGCATAACGGCGCACGCCGACGTCGCGCAGGCACTCGACGGAACCCGCGCCGAAGTGTCGAGCGTGCGCGCCGAGCTGGCGGCGGAGCGAACCGCGATCTCTACCGAGCGCGCCGCGCTTGCCATGCAATACGAATCGGCCCAGGCGGAAGTCCGTGCCCTGCGCGAACGGTGGCGCGAAATCCAGCAAGTGACCTCCCGCCGCGAAGCCGAACAAGCCATGCTGCGACGTCGCGCCGAGGCGACGGAGGCAGAGGTTCGGAACGTGGCCGGGCTGCTGACCGAATTCCGGCGCGCATCTGAAAGCCTGATGCCGCCCGCCTCCCGGCAACGCCACGCCGAATTGCTGGAGCGCATCGACGAGAAGCTGGCCGCCGCCGATGGTTCGGGTCCGTCCCTGGATGCCGCCCAACCTGCCATCGAACTGGCCTTGTTCCTCCTACTCGAAGAACCAGTCTCCCGGCCGTTTCCCGGATTCGTTCTCGATGAGGCCGGCCGGGTACTCGACGGCCGCTTCGT
>SLOV01000155.1 GCA_007132345.1 Kiritimatiellia bacterium | reverse complement strand
GGTTACGCACCCGTTTGTCGCGGCAACGCCGGTTACTGCGCCGGGCACCACGCAATTCGGGACCGCAGCGGGCTTCCCGAATCCGCCCTACTTTCAAGGAAACGCCGGATGGGGCGAAGACGACCAGGAATCCGCAAGGGCGTTCAGCTTCACGCTCGATGAGTTAAATGGGGCTACACTCACCCCAACCAATCTTTTCCTGCGGCATCGCTCCACGGGCGCGGGCCCTTCAGCGATGGCCATCACAGTGAACGGCGACACGGTGCATACGCAGGATCTACTCGCCAACGAGACCGAAGACCTCAGTATTCCATTGGTCGGCTACGAAGATCTTGTTCAGGTCGAAATCCAGATTCTCGGATGGGACAACGGATCACGCACAACCAGCGGCGGCGGCCAGTTCCGCCTGGACGATATCCTGGTTGAGGGCACGGTTGACGAACCCGTTGGCAACTTCCCGCCGACGGTTGGCCCGCCCCTCCAAGACGCCCGCACCGATACGACCCTCGCACTGTCCGCGAACATCAACTCAACCGGCGGCCCGGATGTCACGGAGCGCGGGTTCTACTACAGCACGGTGGCGGAGTTCACACCGCCCGGTGAAGGAACGAAAGTCTCCGAAACGGGCACGTTCGGGATCGGACCCTACAGTCTCACATTGACGGGCCTTGACCCTGATACGGAGTATTTCGTGCAGGCCTTTGCGACAAATTCCGAGGGCACGGGCTTTTCGACAGAAGCCTCGTTTGACACACTCAAGACCCCTCCGCCGGATGCGTTGGCCTATTACACTTTTACCGATAACCTCATCGACCCCGAGGTTTCGCATCCCGAGGTGACTGCCGAGGAGTTCCAGGTTTCCCCCGGCACGCTCAACTTCGGGACCGCGCAGGCCGCCACCTGGCAAGCGCTGGGTGCGGACATGCCCTACATTCAGAGCAGTGGCGGCTGGGGCGCCGCCGACCAGGCCTCCGCCAAGCATTTCCTCATCGAACTGGAAGCGGATGTCGGCAGGGCCATGACCATTACCAACATCAGTTTCATTCATCGCCGCACCGGAACCGGCCCGCAGAACACCGGCGTCAGCATCAACGGTGCCAGCATTGCCTCCGCGGCCCTGGATCAGGACTCAACGGAGGAAGTGAGCCTCTCCGTTGCAGGGTTCGAGAATCTAACCGCCGCGATCGTCAGGATCGAAGGCTGGAACGCCTCTGGAACCGGGGACTACCGCGTAGACAATGTTCTGGTGCAGGGCTTCGTCGACGATGAAGTGGTGGGCACGGTTCCGCCGACGGTCTCGTCGCCGACCTCCGCCGACATCGACGGCATCACCGCCACACTCGGCGGCACGATCGACGACACCGGCGACACCACGGTGGTTGAGCGCGGCATCTACTGGAGCACCGTCATGGGCTTCGATCCCGAAATGGACGGCACCAAGGTTTCGGAGCCAGGCTCTTTCGGCACGGGCGCGTTCACTGTGTCCGTCGGCGACCTCGAACCGGAATCGGCGATCTACTTCGTCGCCTTCGCCCGGAACGCGGCCGGCAACGGCTTCTCGGACGAGGCCTCCTTCCTCTCCGGCGAAGCACCGCCCGAACTCCCGACCGTCACCACACCAACCGCAACGGATATCGGCGAAGCCGGCGCAACCCTGGGCGGCGACATCGAATCCGACGGCGGCGCCGAAGTAACCCGTCGCGGTGTGGTCTGGAGCACCAGCCAGGGCTTCGATCCCGAAGTGGACGGAAGCGTCATCGACGAACTCGGCAGCTTTGCCGCCGGGCCGTTCTCCGTCTCCGCGACGGGACTGGACCCAGCGACCCGCGTCTACTTCCGTGCCTTCGCCGAAAACACGGTGGGAATCGGATACTCCGATGAGGCGATGTTCTTCACTGCGCCCGCCGATGCACTGGCCTTCTATGCCTTCACGGACAGCACCCCGGTTGCGCAGACGGTAGCCGCAAACGTCATCGCGGATCCGGTTACCGTAGCACCAGGCACCATCACCTTCGCCTCGGCCAACGCCGCCTCCTGGACGGGGTCCGGCGTGCCGTATATCCGCTCCGGCGGCGGCTGGACGGCGGAAATCCAGGAAGAGGCCAAGTACTTCGAGATCGTTCTCACCGCCGACGTTGGCTCGGTGATGACGATCACCAATGTCAGCCTGCTCTACCGCTCGACGGGCGCAGGACCTTCGGCGATCGGCCTCGAACTGAATAACGCTTCCATCTACTCCGAAGACGCCACCAGCAATGCCACGACCATGGTCTCCATTCCGCTGGCCGGCTATGAGGATCTGGGTTCGGCCACCCTCCGGATCCAGGGGTGGGACAACGAGAGCCGCGTCACCTCTGGCGGTGGCGAACTGCATCTCGATGACATCCTGATCCAGGGCTTCGTCGATGACGGCGCGCCGGCACCGGATGGGCCGGATTTCGACGACATCGATTTCAATGAGGGCCTTGGCCGCATCGAAATCCTGTTTATGAGCGAAGTCGGAGTGGACTACGAGTTGTCCTACACAACAGATCTGACCCAGGAACCGGAGCCTGTCTGGATCCCATTGGACGGCGCAGCCGGCACTGGGGCACCGATTCAACTCATCGATAACGATCCCTTCGATCCGATGCGGATCTACCGCATCACAGGGAATTAACGTCTGCCCAGCCTACGGCCCGGATGGCGAAAGCTATCCGGGCCGTTTCTTTTTCGTGCGTACGGAGCGCGGTTGACTTGAGGCACGGCGTTGCGTTATGAACCCCAAAGCCCTGCGGGTGTAGCTTAATGGTAAAGCTCCAGCCTTCCAAGCTGGCTATGCGGGTTCGATTCCCGCCACCCGCTCCACCATTTTCCCCATAAAATAAGGGGTTTTCGCCCGGAAAAGGGGAGCCCGAAGCGGACAAAACGTTCGATTTAGGGGAAAGAAAGGGGAATTTCTCTCTTGCGATTCCGCCCTTTGTTGCCCTATGCTGCCCCTCGTTGAACAGAGTCACCCTTTCCCCTTTTCTTCCCCTATGGCGGATTCGAGATGGCCTTGGAGATGAAGCCCTCATCGCGTTGGTGGTATGCCCGGCTTGCCGTGAATGGCAAGCTGAGGCGCTTCCCTCTGATGGAGACGCGCGGGGGGAAACAACGGCGAATCGAAATCAGGGGACGCCGCCCGGAAAGCATCACGCGACCGGAGGAAGGGGACGCCGCCTTCCGCGAATCCTACCGGCGCGCCCTGACCGCCCATGATCGGCTGACCGAGGAGCGGCTCAGCAGCAGGACGGCGGAAGACCTGGCGCAACGCATCATCGAGGCGAAGACCGGCACACGGCTGGACTTCGTGAAGGTCGATGCCGTGGCGGGCGCTTGGGCCGCCCTGCCCCGAAAGCGCGCGCCATCCCGACAATACATCGAGACCTCCACCCGGAAGCTGGAACGATTCGCCGCGTTCATCGCGGAGACTTGCCCAGAAGTGCAGGACTTGGCCGGGGTCCGCTCCGAGCACGTCCGTGCATTCCTGAGCCGGGAGACGCAACGCGGCATCTCACCCCGCACATGGAACGTGATGCTGAGGCTCC
>SLOV01000222.1 GCA_007132345.1 Kiritimatiellia bacterium | reverse complement strand
GTTAGACCCCGTATAGCCGAAAATCCTTCATTATCGCCCTGTATTCGCGCCGACAACGCGTCATGAGGTCATCCACACCTGCTACTATAACCGAAATCTCTGAATCTGTCCGAGATTTTACCTACCCCAAGCGGAATGTGCGCAGTGGGCTGACCCGAATATAATACCGCAGCGATAGGTACGGGCAAGCTGCGATCCCTCTTGAACTCTTAGGTAGAACCCGCTCTAATGCGCCTTATGAGCACCAAGGAGCGGGTCTTTCAAATCACCGCGGCAATCGCGGCTCTCTACCATCTAGCGCTTGGCCTTGCGGGGCTTCTTCTCCGTGCGGGTACACTGGAGAGCACCATCCAAACGTTCCTCGGCTTCGTTCCCGAATTCACGCCAGCCCTCGCCATGGCCGTCCGATTCGCCGGCGCCTACGTGCTGGCCTTTGGCGTGATGATGGGGCTTCTCGCCCTGAACCCGCGCCGCTACCGCGTGTTGTGTATTCCTGCCCTCGTCCTCTTCGGCGTTCGGCTGGTGAACCGCATCCTCCTCTTCGGACAGATCTCCGAACTCTATTCCGTCTCGCCAGCTCGTAACCTCTTCGGCGTTGTGTCCCTTGCGCTGCTCTTCGTGCTGGTTCTGGCCACGGCCCCCAAACAGGATTGAGCTCATGCGCGCGCCAAGGATCGCGCCCGATAACCGCATCAAAGGGCAGCAACGCCGCGCCAGCGCGGAAATCACCGCGGGGATCGAGAACGAGATCGAGCGGCTCCACCAGTTGAATCCTCGGAAACGGCTCGGCGAGTTTCTGGCCTTCTTCGCCATCTATGCCATCGGAGCGCTCGTCACTCACAGGTCCACCGGACACGGCTGGATCGTGGGCGTCCTTCTCATGGGCATCGCAATGAACTCGCTCGGCATTCTGCTCCATGAGGGGCTTCACGGAGTGCTCGCCGCCGATCCGCGCCGCAATCATCTCCTCTCCTTCCTTGTCGGTTTGCCCATTCTTCTCTCCGCCAGCGCCTATCAGGCCACACACAACGACCACCATTACGACCTGGGCCGCAAGCTGGATTACGGCACCTACCGGCAGCATCTCCATAAGCCGGGCCTGGTCTGGTCCGCATACCTGCTGCAACTCTTCCTCGGCTCCGTCATCTACGTGCTGCTCATTCCTGTGCTGGGCTATCGCGCCGCGGCACGCGAAGTGCGCCCCATCATCTGTATCGAACTCGCCATCATCGTCACCGCCCTCGTCCTCGCCATCCTCTACGTCCCCGCTCCCATCCTGCTGCTCTATTGGCTTGGGCCGCTCATCGTCACCAACGTGCTTTCAAATATCCGCGGGCTCGCCTCACATGCCCTCGGCGACCCGGAAGACATCTACCTCTCCAGCCGCACCGTGACCTGCTCGACCCCGATGGAATGGCTTTTTCTCCACGAGAATTATCACCTGGAGCATCACCTCTTCCCGCGCGTGCCCAGCTATCACCTCGCGGAGCTGCACCGCCTCATCTGGCCACGTCTGCCGCGCGCCCTCGCCGCTCCCTCATATCCCCGCTTTCTCGCTGACTTCTTCGGCGCTGCCCTGCGCCGCGATCTGCGCCCCGTCGGCGTCGAAACCCGGCAAGGCGTCTCCGCATCATGATCCGCAGTCGTGCAGACGGAACCGCGCAGGGCCGCCTTCGCATGGCGCTGGTATCTCCAAAAGGGCCGCTCTATCGCCATCGCGGTGGCATCTTCCGGAAGTCGCTGCGCGCCGCGCCCCTCACCCTGACCACGCTCGCCGCCTTGATCCCGCCGGAGATCGAGGCCGACGTGCGCATCTACGACGAAGGGATCGAGGACCTTCCCGAAACGCTGGAGGCGGACCTGATCGGCATGACCGTCATCACCGGCACCGCGCCGCGCGCTTATGAACTCGCCGCCCGCTATCGCGCCGCCGGCAGTGTGGTCATCCTCGGCGGCCCCCACATCACGCTCCAGCCGGAGGAAGCCGCCCAACATGCCGATGCCATTGTCACCGGCTATGCCGAATACACCTGGCCACAACTCCTGCGCGACTACGTTCGGGGCGCCTTGCAAGCCCGCTACGACATGGCGCCCGACTTCGACCTGACACGGCCAGAGGCCCTCCCGTTTCCCCGCCGTGAACTCCTGCAACGGCGCGGCTACAAGACGCTCAACACCTTCGAAGCCACGCGGGGCTGCATCCACACCTGCGACTTCTGCGTCGTGCCCAGCGCCTGGGGGAACGGGCCTTATCAGAAACCGGTCGCCCACGTGGTGGACGATATCCGGCGCATGGGAGCGCGCCGCTTGATCTTCTACGATCTCAACCTCATCGCAAACACACGCTATGCGCAGGAGCTGTTCGAAGCCTTGATCCCCCTCAAGGTGCAGTGGTTCGGACTCGCCACCACGCTGCTCGGCGATCGAATGATCGAGCTCATGGCCCGCAGCGGATGTCGCGGCCTGTTGATCGGATTCGAGAGCCTTTCCCGCGATGCCTTGGCCGGCGTGGACAAGGGCTTCAATCGACCCGACCGCTACGAGGACCTCGTGCGGCGGCTGCACGCGCACCGCATTCTCATCAACGGCACCTTCGTGCTCGGCAGCGATGTCGACACCGAATCCGCCTTCGACGAATTGAAGGATTTCGTTCTTTCGACCGGCATCGACCTTCCGCGCTTCGCCGTCCTGACGCCGTTCCCCGGCACACCGCTCTTCCGCCAGATGGAGCAGGAAGACCGCATCCTGACGCGCGACTGGAGCCTGTACGACGGGCAGCACGTGGTGTTCCAGCCCGCACGCATGAGCCCCGAAACGCTGCTTGCCGGCCACGAGCGGATCTGGCGCGAGGTCTATTCCGCGCGCGGCATCCTGCGGCGCACCGCCGCCCGGCTCAGGGACAATCTCGCCCTCTACCCCCTCGTGCTCGGCGCCAACATGGGATACCGCTTCTACGCCAACAACCTCTCCCGCTTTTACTCCTGCATGGGCGGAGCGGCATGAAGCTCACCTTAATCCATCCCTGCGTGGGGCGAATCCCCGGCAAGAACTATATCCGCTCCTGGCAGATGGAGCCGCTCGCCCCGGCCTACCTCGCGGCGCTCACACCCCCCGACGTGGAGATCGCTTTCTGGGACGATCGCATGGAGAAGATCCCCTACGACGAGCCCACCGACCTTGTCGCCATCAGCGTCGAGACCTACACCGCAAAGCGCGCTTACCAGATCGCATCCGAATATCGGCGGCGCGGCGTGCCCGTGGTCATGGGCGGCTTCCACGCCACCCTCCTGCCTGACGAAGTCGCCGAATATGCCGAAACCGTTGTGGTCGGTGAGGCCGAGCAGATCTTCCCCAACCTGATCGCCGACTTCCGCAACGGCTCGATGCAGCCCCTCTATCGCGCCGAGGGCCGCGCCGACCTCGCCGACATCATGCCGGACCGCACCATCTATCGAGGCAAGCGCTACCTCAAGCTCGGTCTCGTCGAGGCGGGCCGGGGCTGCGCCTTCGACTGCCACTTCTGCGCGGTCACCTCCTACTTCGGCGGCACACAGACGCACCGGCCCATCCCACAGATCG
>SLOV01000088.1 GCA_007132345.1 Kiritimatiellia bacterium | reverse complement strand
GCGTGTTTGATTGGGATTTCTTGTGGAGCGGACGCGCTCTCGACCGCAATCGCCGCAGGCGACGGCGGTTCCGCGTCCGGAACCCCATCGTGGGCATGAAACAAGGGACTCCCCCTGGAAATCGCACAGGCGTCATCCGAAATCGGCCTTATCTTAGTGCCATTCTCATTATGGCCCTTGCCGCCTGAAGGCGGGACTACAAGCGGGCGAGAACTCGGCGAAAAACCGTTCGTAGTACCTGCATCGGCAGGCCCGAAGAACCCTTTCCAGGCCATACTGAGAATTGCTGCCGCGGGGGCTCTTGGGGTTGCGTCGTTGCAACGCGCGCCCTATACTGCCGTTATGAAAGCAACAACTTCGATTCTTCAACGTATTCATTCCGGCAAGCTCATCGCGGCCCTGTTCTGCGGGAGCCTGTTGCTGTGTGGCGCCGTAGCCTGCGGCGCAAAACCCGAACCGGACGAGGACGAGTTCATGGCGCAACGAAACCGCATGGTCGAAACGGATATTCAGCGTCGCGGCGTCAGCAACCCCGCGGTGTTGCAGGTGATGCGCACCGTGCCCCGGCACGAATTCGTGCTGCCGCAGTTTCGGCGACGGGCCTATGCCGATTCCCCACTGCCGATCGAAGCGGGGCAAACCATTTCCCAGCCGTTCATTGTCGCCTCAATGACCGAGGCGGTGAATCCGCAGCCGACGGACATCGCCCTGGAGATCGGCACCGGCTCCGGGTACCAGGCGGCCGTGCTCTCGCCGTTGGTGAAGCATGTGTACACCATCGAAATCATTGAGGAACTGGCTCGGAGCGCAGAAGAGAAACTCCAGCGATTAGGATACGACAATGTTACCGTTCGCCATGGGGATGGGTTTCTCGGTTGGCCCGAGGCTGCGCCGTTTGACGTAATCGTGGTCACCGCGGCCCCGGAAGAAGTGCCGCAGCCGCTCATCGACCAGCTCAAGCCGGGCGGCCGCCTGGTGATTCCCGTGGGACCGACGGGGCAGACCCAGCAGCTTCTTCTGCTGACCAAGGACGAAGCGGGCGAGGTGCACCGGCAACTGCTCATGCCGGTCCGTTTCGTGCCGATGACCGGCGGGCCCGGCGCGGAAACGGAATAGCGGCAGCGGAAAGCGCTTCGAAAGTTCGGTCTGCGTTCAGCTCAGCGCTGGCCGCGCGACCTGCCGCCGCCCGATCCGCTGCGCCGCGATCCGCCGCTGCGTGATCGATCGCTCCGTCCTGAACCGCCCCGGCCCGAACCGCCCCGGCGGGGGCGGGACTCCTGGCGGGGCGCACGCTTGCGGGGTTTGGCGGGAGGCGGCGGGGCCAGCAGCGCCTCTTCGGGATGCAGGCACTTGAGGTCGCGCCCGATAAACTTTTCGATGTCGGGAATATGGAAGCTGTCCGACTCGCATGCGAAGCTGACCGATATGCCCGACGCACCCGCGCGGCCGGTGCGGCCAATGCGATGCACGTAATCTTCCGGGTCGGTCGGTAGCGTGAAATTAACCACGTGACTGACGCCTTCGATATGGATGCCGCGTCCGGCGACATCCGTAGCGACCATGACGGGAATGCGCCCCTCGCGAAAAGCTTCAAGTGTCTTGAGTCGTTTGTTCTGCGGAACCTCGCCTGTCAGCATTTCGCATTCGATGCCGTGGTCTTGCAGGGCTTCGGTCAGGCGCCGGACCTGATCGCGCCGATTGACAAAGACCATAACCCGCTTGAGCTGCTGCTGGGTAATGAGATTGTACAGCAAGGGGAACTTCTCTTTGGCCGTCACAATAAAGACCTGCTGATCGACCGTGTCGACCGCAACCTGCTCCGGCTCAATTTCAATCGTGGCGGGGTCCTGCGTCCATTGGGAAGCAAGGCGGATGACTTCGGGCGTGAGGGTGGCACTGAAGAGCATCGTCTGGCGCTTGTGGCGGGGCGGGGGCGCGTGGATGATTCGACGGACGTCGGGGATGAAGCCCATGTCCAGCATCCGGTCGGCTTCGTCGATGACCATGATTTCGACTTTGCCGAGGTGCAGGTCGTGGCGTTGCCGGAAATCGAGCAGGCGGCCGGGCGTGGCGATGACCAGGTCCACGGGCTGCCGCTGCAACATGTTCCGCTGCTTCTCGTAGTCCATGCCGCCGTATACGGCCACAATGGAGGCGCCGCAGTGAGATCCAATACCGCGCGCGTCCTGTTCGATTTGAATGGCGAGCTCGCGGGTTGGTGCAATGACCAGGGCACGCGGGGTGCCGGGTTTGCGATCTCCTTCGAGGGGGTTGCGAAGAAAGTGGGTAAAGATGGCGATGAGAAAGGCGGCGCTCTTTCCGGTGCCGGTCTGGGCACGGCCATAGGCATCTTTGCCTTGCAGGGTGTGGGGGAGAATCTCGGCTTGAATCGGCGTGCAGTAGAGGAAGCCGAGATCGGAGATGGCATGCATGATTGGATCGGGCAGGTCCAGATCGTGAAAGCGGATCTTTCCTTCCAGAGGGTCTACGCGAAAGGAGGTCGAATCCCACGGGGCAGCGGGAGGCGTCTTGGCGGAGTCATCAGGCGTTGAGGGTCGCTGTTTTTCCGGCTGGGTGGGGTTGGCGCCGGTTGTCTCGTCCTTTTTCCGGCCACGGCCACCACGGCGCCGGCGCCTGCGGCGCGGGGCCTCGCCGTTGTCCGCATCGGTCCCATCTGCCGGGCGGCGGTCCCGAGAAGGGGCGTCGCGCTCTGCGGCCGATGCCGTGGGCGACGCCTTTCGGCGCGGTGCATCCGGAGGCGATTCCTGGGTGGAATCCTGCTTCTGGCGTTGGACTTTCCGCGGTTGATAGACCTCGCCGCCGCCGCGCTTGCGGGTGCCGCTCTGGGTCTTCGGTGTGGCGGCCTCAGCAGTGGCCGCATTCTCATCTTGCGCGCGGTTGCCAGCAAGCTGCTGCAGCGTATCGCGCACGCGTTTCAGGACAGATTTAACCAAGGGAATTCCTTTCGTATGAAAGACTCAAACGCCGCCAGGATGGAGCCAGGCAGGGAAGGTGACAGGGGGCCATCCGCATAACGGGTGTTTTTCAGGGGCGGGAGGTTACTCGGCGATGGCGGCAGCGTCAAGGGAAACCCGAATCGAGGCGGCCACCTGGGTATCGGTGCCGAAGGGACCGATGCGGGTGGGCGCATTGCGGCCGGCACCGCTGGGGATGACGTCGGGGATGAGGACCGGCGACCTGGAGATCACGCGGCCTTCGGGGTTGATCATGTTCACATTGATCCGCACGTTTTTGACGGCAAGGGGAGCGGTGTTCTCGACGCGCAGCAGCAGGTATCCCTGCGCGTCGCGCCGGACTGAGACCTGAATGTAGCGCCCCGGCTGCACGGGCAGTTCGATGCGTGTCAGGGTGTCGCGTGCGCTTCGGCCGGCAGGCGAAAGGGCCGAGGCCGCGATACGGAGATTCGATGTGGCTTGCTCGTAGTTGCCCGCCTGGACGGCCAGCATACCCAGGGCCTGATGGGCCTCCGCCGTCGGCAGGAGGCTCGCACTTCGCGCCAGGTCCTGCTCGGCGGCCTCGACACGACCCAGCTCCTTGAGCAACAGGCCGCGCTGCAGGTAGAAGTCGAAATAGGC
>SLOV01000342.1 GCA_007132345.1 Kiritimatiellia bacterium | reverse complement strand
TGCTGGCCGCTCTGCGCAGTCAAGGAACCGCCTGCACGCACGACGCCGCCAACTGTGCCCTCTGCGAGAATCTCTGTTTCCTCGACATCAAGCCCGCCGGCACGCCGCCGGGCTGAAAGAAAAGCTTCTTTCCCGGTTCGAGCGTGATTCGATCTCTGCCGGCGCCGGTTCCTCGGCTATTCTTCCCGCGTCATGTCCCTGATCTATATGCTGAGTCTCTGCGCGGTGGCGGTGTTCGCGATCAGCGGCGCGTTGTCCGCCGGGCATAAACAGTTCGATGTCTTCGGGGTCCTCGTGATTGCCGTCGTGACGGCCATTGGCGGGGGCACGATCCGCGACCTCCTCCTCGACCGCAACCCCATCTTCTGGATCGACGACACCAACTACCTCATCGTGACCAGCCTCGCCGCGATGGCGACGGTGATCTTTACCCGCTTTCGCCGGGCTCCGGTCCGGCTCTTGACCCATGCCGACACCATTGGCATGGCGTGGTTCACCATCAGCGGCACCCGCATCGCCGAGAGCGTGGGGGTCTCGCCCGAGGTCTGCGTATTGATGGGCTGCATCACCGGGGTCGCGGGCGGCGTCATTCGCGACGTGTTGTCCGGCGAGACGCCCCTGCTGTTGCACGATCGCGAACTCTACGCCACCGCCGCCATTGCCGGCTCGATCGTTTATCTGCTTCTGTTCCGCTGGGTAGGATGGAACCTGAACCTCTCCGTCCTTATCGGTGTTGCCGTCATCGTCGTGCTCCGCACCGGCTCCCTCCTCCTCAAGCTGCGGGTTCCGGTCTATCGTGTAATGCGTCACGACGCGCCGTAGGTGCCGGAACAGCATGACTAGCACGCCTGCCCAAACCGAGCCGCCAAACAACCGCGACTGTAGAGGCTCGCTTCTTGCTCGTTCGTTGTGTGCGACTGGTTTCCGGGCCGGCAGGCGTTTCCAGAATTCAGCCCAAATTTGCTTCATCCAAGGCTTTCGAATATGGGCTAATACTCTGCCTATAAGATTGTTGTGTGTCGACAGAGTGCTGTCTTCACAGGTGCGACATTAAGCTGATTGATTGCTTGGCGGCCTATGCTACTATTGGAACGTCCGATGGATGAAACTCGGCTCCATGCCGTGTGTTCCGGGCCTCCGAGCCAGCGGAACCTATATCCATCGGTCTTTTATTGCATTCAGGTCAGGTGGCTTGGCTTTTCGGCTGAAATATTTGCCATATTCCTTCCCGCTTGGATCATCTACGTCATGGATCAGGGAAACTTTCTCCCAGATTTTATGGAGAAAACGCGGCTCGATTTTTTCGTAGCAACGTTGAAGTGCCCAAAGGCAATAGTCGGCCACTTGCAGGCATGGCGCTTCCCATGGGTACGCGGGGCGTACTACGATTTCAGGAGTGTGGCTCCTCTCTTTCTCCATATGCATACGATTCCTGTCGTCGACATATCTCTTGACCGCGCGCATATCCTTGATGACTGCAAAGAATCGGAAATCAAGTTCTGCCAAAGCTTCGAATACCTTCGCCCGGACTTCAGGGTGGTCATTCTTCGCATGAAACGCCCTCGCTGTCTTCATCGCCTCGCTTTGCATGGATGGAATACTTGAGTAGAGCGGATTAGAGAGGAGCTGTTGCCGAAGCGTTGACAGCGCATTTTCGATTTGTCTGTCATTCCCACAGCGCACCATCCCAAGCATGAAGAACTGCGACGCATCTGGATCCTGCAGACGATTACGGCCCTTTGGGCCAAAGAGAACCCCATCGCCAGCCTCGTCCACATAGAAACTGGGACAATTGCTCGCCCGTCGAGCAGTGCTTTGACTATCTCCAGGCCGCCTGGCAGTCCCGCGCCCGCGACGGACTCGTCGAGCCGTTCTTCGCCCTCGTCACCGACATGCGCGAGTTCCGCCTCTACGTCCGCCGCCTCGGACTCGGCCAGTTTCAGCGCTTCGTGCTCGCCGACACCGGCACACCCACCGAGCCGGGCCTGCTCGGCAACTCCCCCGCCGCCGCCTTCCGCCGCTTCGTCTTCTGGCGGCTCTTCCAGCCCGATATGCTGCTCGCCGACCGTGGCGCCCCCATGCTCGACCGCCTGCTGCGCGAACAGATCGTTCGCGAGAAGGCCATCGAGAAGGACTTCTATCGCGAATACCGCGACTACCGCCAATTCGTCTATCGCACCCTCGTTGAAGCAAACCCCGGCTTCCCCGGCAGCCGCGGCCAGCTCGTACGGCTCACCCAGCGCTTCCTCGACCGCTGCATCTTCGTCCTCTTCTGCGAGGACATGGGCCGCGTCCTCCGCTATCCGCCCGACCTGCTTCGCGACATTCTCATCGAGAAGAGCCAGAGCCGCTTCTACGACCCCGAAGGTTCCGGGCCCTGGGACGAAATGCGCGCCCTCATCCGCGCCATGCGCGACGGCGGCAACTTCGGCCCGCACGCCATCGACCGCTTCAACGGCGGACTCTTCGAAGACGACCCAGCGCTCGATGCCCTCCACATCCCCGCAAAGGTCTTCTGCGCCCATGAGCAGGCCGCCGCGCCCCTCGCGCACCCCTGCACCCTGCTTTACCTCTCCGCCGCCTATAACTTCGGCCTCAGTTCCGCCGCCGGCGAACGCGCCATCAGCCTCTACACGCTCGGCCGCATCTTCGAGCAATCCATCACCGAACTCGAAATCATGGAGGCCGAAGCCGACGGACGCGTCTCCATCAACAAGCTCAGCAAGCGCAAGACCGACGGCGTGTACTACACCCCCGAATGGGTCGTGACCACGATCGTCGAACAGACCCTCGGCATGCGCCTCAACGACATCAAAGCCGAACTCGGCTTCGCTGACCTGCCCCCGCTCGACGACACGGTCATTGAGGAATACCGCGTCTATAAGGCCGACCGCCGCCGCACCGCCCGCTCCGCGGGCGCCTGGCTCAAGTTCCTTGAAGACTACCGCTTCCGCCTCGACCACATCCGCATCGTCGACCCCGCCTGCGGTTCGGGCGCCTTCCTCATTCAGGCCCTCAACCGCCTCGTCGAAGAGTACCGCTGGGTCATCGCGGAGATGGAGCGGTTCAAAGGCGAGCGCGGCCTCTTCGACCAGGACGAGATCATCCGTTCCATCCTCGCCCACAACATTTACGGCGTCGACATCAACCCCGAGTCGGTCGAAATCACCAAGCTCGCGTTATGGCTTCACACCGCCGCGCCCGGCAAACCGCTCTGCGCCCTCGACGAGAACATCCGCTGCGGCAACAGCCTCGTCGGCGCCGACTTTGCCAACTTCTACAACCACCGCCACAAAACGCTTTTCGCAGAAGCCGACGAAAACGAACGCGAGCGCATCAACGCTTTCGACTGGGAGGCCGCCTTCCCCGAAGTCTTCAGCCACGGCGGTTTCGACTGCGTTGTCGGCAACCCACCCTACATCAAGCTTCAACACTTCCGCCGCGCCCAGGCCGATGTAGCCGCTTACCTCGTCGATGCCACGCAACCCGACGGCTCGCCTGTTTATGCCAGCACCCAGAGCGGCAACTTCGATATGTACCTGCCCTTCATTGAAAAGGGCATCCGCCTGCTGCGCCCCGAAGGCCGCATGGGCTACATTGCCCCCAACGT
>SLOV01000292.1 GCA_007132345.1 Kiritimatiellia bacterium | reverse complement strand
GCCGTCGCCTGCGCCGCCTCGGTCCTCGCAGGGGTTCTTCTCTGGGCCATCACCCGCGGCCCGGTCGACCTCTCGCGCCGCGACGGCTTCGGCATCGTCACCTTCGGCTGGCTCTTCGCCGCCCTCTTCGGCGCCTTGCCCTATATCCTCACAGGGGTCATTCCTGAATTCAGCGGCGCCTTCTTCGAGACCATGTCCGGCTTCACCACCACCGGCGCCTCGATCCTCACGGACCTCGAAACCTTGCCCCGGAGCCTTCTCTTCTGGCGCGCCCTCACGCAGTGGCTTGGCGGCATGGGCGTGCTCGTGCTCGTGGTGGCCATTCTTCCCTTCCTCGGCGTCTCCGGCATGCAGATCTATCAGGCCGAAATGCCCGGCCCCTCCAAAGAGCGGCTCACCCCCCGCATCGCCCGCACCGCCGAACTGCTGTGGGGCATCTATCTCCTGCTCTCCGTGCTCCTTGCCCTCCTCCTCCGCTGGTCCGGCATGTCGTGGTATGACGCCGTCTGCCACACCTTCACCACCCTCTCCACCGGCGGCTTCTCGACCCTCACCGACAGTGTCGCCGGCTTCCAAAGCGCGCGCATCGAAATCATTCTCATCGTCTTCATGTTTCTGGCAGGCGCCAACTACACCCTTCACTTCCGCGCCCTCACCGGTAGGCCGCTCATCTATTTCCGCGACCCGGAATGCCGCTTCTATCTCCTGGTCTGGCTCGGCGGTTCGCTCTTTCTGGCCTTCAATATTCACGGCACCCATTTCGAAACGCTCCCCGACGCCCTGCGCGCCGGTTTCTTTCAGGCCACCTCCATCCTCACCACCACCGGCTTCGCCACCGCCGATTTCGACGCCTGGCCCACCGCGTCCCGCCTGCTGCTCCTCGCCTTCATGGTAACCGGTGCCAGCGCAGGCTCCACAGCAGGCGGCGTCAAACTCATCCGCATCTACGTCCTCGTGAAACGATCCATCCTCGATATCCGCGCCCACATGCTGCCCCACGCCGTCCTCCGCCTCAAAGTCGGCAAAAAGCCGCTCGACCCCTCCATCGCCGCCAACATCTCCACCTTCTTCATCATCTTCCTGCTGCTCGGCGGCATCGCCACCCTCCTCATGAGCTTCTTCATGCCCGACCCCATCAGCGCCGGCTCCGCCGTGCTCGCCACCCTCGGCAATATCGGCCCCGGCCTCGGCGTCGTCGGCCCCACCGAAAACTACGCCTTCGTCGCCCCCGCCGGGAAGATGATCCTCTCCCTCTGCATGCTCCTCGGCCGCCTCGAGCTCTACACCGTGCTCGTCCTCTTCCTCCCCGACTTCTGGAAAAAATAGGCAAAAATCAGGGATTCCCCGATACCGCTGCCCCGAAGAATGTGGGAACCTTTCAGCAGGTCAGGGCTCTCACGTGGTAGCGGAGCCCATACTTCGGCGAGTGTCAGGCTCACGGAGTCATTTCGTGTCGTGTAAAATGAAACTATACGCATAGCCCCAGAGGACAATATGAAAACCGCAGCCCATATCGACAACATCAACGATCATTCCCTCGAATCCGCCGCCGAATCGCTCAAGGTGCTCGGACACCCTGACCGGCTCCGGATCATCGGGTTTCTCAACAAAGAGGGCGAGGCCCCGGTCCACTCCATCGAGGACTACCTCGGCCTCAGCCAGCCCCACACCTCGACCCACCTCTCCTGTCTCCGTCGCGTAGGCCTGCTCAATGCCGAGCGGCGCGGCAAAGAGGTCTGGTACTCCATCAGCGACGAGCGCTCTCTCGGCGTGCTTCGCTGCATGGCCCAGAAAAACTGAACCTTCGGGCTTCCCGTCGCCCTTGGCGTCCCCCCCCCCATTATGCCGGGGCGCGGGAAGTCCCCTCTTCGCCCCGGAACAAAGGTTAACCCATCGCATGGAAGTTACGTGATTCGCGGTTCCTGCCAGGCCGTCCAGAGTTTCGTGCTGATGGGCTGAGGGAAACGGGATGGGATCCCGTCTTACGTTGCGGTTGGTGAGGTAGGACGGGTTCACAACCCGTCGCCCGGAGCCAAGACGAGGGTTTGCAAGCCTTCAGTCCCCCGGCACACTTACTCGCCCCTATACACTTCCTCCTACACCTACTCGTACACCCGACTCCATCATTCCCATTCCGCCCAAAAAATCGGGAACCTCCCCGCCCCTTATGCCTCTGACCCCATACACCCGATGAACCAGCCATTCGACATCCGAACCGTGTCCCTCGCCATTGCTCTGCTCCTCGGCGCGCTCGCTCCCGCCTCTCCCGCACTCACCCTGCAGGCATGCATCGATGCCGCCCTCGAAGCCCACCCCGGCGCGCAGGCCGCCGCCCTCCGCGTTGAAGCCGCCCGCCACGCCATCGACGAAGCCCGCTCCGGCTGGTATCCCACCCTCACCGCCGAGGCCGCCTATGCCCGCACCGACCAGCCCCCGCAGGCCTTCTTCATGATCCTCAACCAGCGCCGCCTATCTTTCGACGACGACTTCAACAACCCCGGCGACACCGAGAACCTCGGCCTCGCCCTGCAACTCGCCTACCCCCTCTACACCGGCGGCACCCGCGGTCTCCAACAGGCCCAGGCCCGCCGCGGCGAAGCCGCCGCCGCCGGCCAGCGCGATGCCGAGCTCAACGAGTTGATCCACCAGGTCACCCGCGCCTACTACGGCGTGCTCCAGGCCCAGGCCTTCGTCGAGGTGCAGACCGACACCGTGCACAGTCTCGAAGAAAGCCTGCGCGTCGCCCGCGTCCGTTTCGATGCAGGCTCCGTCGTGCAGACCGATGTCCTCAACCTCGAAGTGCGTCTTGCCGAAGCCGAAGAAAACCTCATCCGCGCCCGCAACGGCGTCGAACTCGCCGTCGCCGCGCTCAACACCGCCATCGGTCGCGACCTCGCCACCGCGTCCGCGATTACCCCACAACCGCCCCACGAACTCGATCCGCCCCCCGCGACACCGGCTCCCGACACCGTCGCGCGCCCCGAACTGCGTGCCGCCGAGGAAATGGCTGCGATCCACGAACTCGACTGGCTCCAAAGCCGACGCGCCTATCAGCCCCGTGTGAACCTCTTCGGCTCGCTCGACTGGAACAGCGATGTCTCCACCGACTTCGAGAACAGCTACTTGGTCGGTGTCGCCGCGCAGTGGGATCTCTTCACCGGCTTCCGGCGTGGTGCCCGCAACCAGCAGGCGCTCCGCCACTGGATGGCGGCCCAGGCCGATGCCCAGGTCATGCGCAACCAATTACAACTCGATCTGCGCCGCGCCCATCTCGAAGCCAACGATGCTTTTGAGCGTCTTGGTGTCGCCAACAAGAGCATTCAAAGTGCCGAAGAGTCCTTGCGCATCACCAGCGAACGGTATGAAGGCGGCGCCGCCGACATTACGGAACTTCTCACCGCGCAGGTCGGCCTCACGGCGACCCGTTCCCGCGCCGTCAGCGCCTATTACGATTATCTCATCGCCCTATCCAACATCGCCCGCGCCAAAGGCGAGCTGGTCCCGGAACTGTAGAGGAGGGAAGAAAGTGGTCAGTGGTCAATGGCAAAACTGGAGGATGGGCATGTGCGAAGCACTGCCCGTCGCCCAAAGCCTATCAGCCCACTCTTCGACAAGGCTCACGACAAAGG